>CAYGHU010000064.1:0-2625 GCA_964349785.1 uncultured Dehalococcoidaceae bacterium
CGCGGCACGGCGTGGCCGGACCTGCTCGGCATCCCGGTCGACGGCGACTGGCAGCGGACCACTCGCTACCTTCGCTCCCGGCGCTACATCGGGCAGGGCGTCATCATCATCCAGCTCGGCATCGTGGACTGCGCGCCTCGGGCCTTCCCGCTCGCCGACATCAGCCGCAAGGGTCGCCGCCACCACCTGACCGCGCTCGGGTTCGATGTCGCGGCTGTGAGGACGAATGACCTGCAGCGGTGGGTCCAGCGCCATCGCGCCGACGTGCTCGCCGCTGTGGCCGCGACAGGCGGCCTGCGCTGCTACGTGGCCCCGCCCGAGTCGGCCCGCAACCTGGCCGCGTTCGTGGCCCGGCACGGGGCCGCCCGCATCGTCTTCATCCTGCCCGTCAAGCCGCTCGAGCACGACGAGGCCCTGTACCACTTCGGCGCATCCGAGCTGATCGAGGACTTCTGCGCGGCCGTGCGATGCGTACCCCGCGTCGAGTTCGTCGACCTGAACGCGGACCCGACCTTCTCCGAGCGCAAGGAGCGGCTGATGATCCCGTACGACACCGGCAATGAGGACGGCTACCACCTGAATCAGGACGGCCAGTCGTACCTCGCCACGACGATAAGGAGCCTGCTGTGAGGGTCACACTCCTGCTCGACGCCTACCCGGACACGCTGGCCTTCGCGCTCCCGCTCCAGGACGAGCTGGTCCGCCGAGGCCTGTACGTCAACGTGGTCATCGCGCGGCCCGCCTACGAGCGCAACGCGCATCTGGCCCCGGTCATCGTCTCTCACTTCCCCGCTGCCGCGCTGGAGGACGTCCACTCCGAGGCGGAGGTAGATGCGTTGCTCGACGGCCACCTCGTCATCAACCTGCTCAAGGCCGACGTGCCGCTCGCGCTCGACGCTTGGGAGAATCACGCCGCCTCGGGCATGGTCCGCATCTTCCGGGGCCTCGGCGACGGCGTGTTCTATCGCGGCCGGCACGAGACCATCCTCGGCGACATCGGGTTCGTCTTCGATGAGGCATCGCGCGCAGCCTCCCATCCCTTCGAGGACCGGCTGCACGTCGTCGGCAGCTTGAAGGCCCAGCACTTCCGCTCGCTCCCGCCCCTGCCCCGCCGCGACCTGCTCACGCTGGCGCTGGACAACGTGCCGAACGTGGCCCCGGTCAACGCCGTCTTCGATGACGCCTTCGCCGCGATCCGCTCGGCTGAGTTCCACGGCATGAGCATCCGCAAGCGCCATCACATCGGGTCCACCGACGCCGAGATAGCGGCCATCGACGCGGCCGTGCGGTTCCGCTTCGACGAGGTCTCGTCCGACCCGGTCGAGGACGACATGCGGACCTGCTCGCGGTGGGTCTGCTTCGCCGGGTCCGCGACCGCGATGGAGGCCACGCTGTTCGGGACCCCGGTCGCGGTGCTGCCGATGCCCGGGCGGATGAGCGGCCCGTACCCCGAGCTGCGTTGCGCCGAGGACTTGGCCGCGTTCGTCCGCGACTGCGGGCCGAGGATGCCGAGTCCTGAGCCGGTCGACACCGCCGCGCTCATCTGCGACGTCATCGAGGAGAGGTGGGGACGATGAATGACTGGCTGCGCGTTGGTGCCTTCAGTTCTGCTGGCGCAGCAGGTGCCCTTATGGGCCTGCTCCTGAGTTCCCAGCCTCCAACGTGGGGACTGGTCGCGGTCTATGGCACCGCGTGCGTTCTCTTCCTCCTGCTGAGGACAAAGACAAAGGAGGCCACCCGATGAGGTTCGTCTTCCTGCACGACGGGACACGGGAAGCCTTCGACTGCATCGAGCCGCTGGCTGCCCGTCTGCGCGTCCTCGGCGGCAACTGCAACTGGGCCAGCATCGAGACCATGCCCGAGGACGCCTACTTCCGCGATGCCGTCGTGATCGTGGCGCTGCGCCTCCCCGACCCGCGCTGGTTCGACCTGTACGCCCGGCGCGAGGAGATCGGCTGCCGCGTCTTCCGCCTGTCCCGAGGCATCGGCAACATCGTGACCGGGGCCGACTTCGGGGCCGAGTTCGCCTACGTCCCCGGCCCGTCCTCGGTGCGAGCCAACCCCGGCCACGAGGAGAAGATGCTCGCCGTCGGGTCGCTGAAGCTCCAGTACGTCCGCGAGCAGGCCGCGACTCCCGGCCCGACCCACTCCATCGTCATCGCGGGCGATGCCATCCCGGGATCGACAGGCGCGCTCTGGTCGCTGTTCCCCGACCGGCCCGCCGATCCGTTCGAGTTCCGCCACGCGGACCGGCCAGTGCTCACGCAGCACCCCGGCGCCGATGACGCGGTGAGGGCCGAGTACCACAGCCTCGACGTGGCCAAAGGCTTCATCGAAGGCTACGACACCGGCTTCGTCGCGCCCCGGTGCGGAGCGTTCCTGTGCTCGCCGTCCTCCGCGGTCGTCTTCGAGGCCATGCTGCACCGGCGCCGCATCGGACTCGTGCCCTACGTCGACGACATCCCCTCGCTCGCGGGCACGCCGTTCCCGGTCATCGCTGAGCCCGAGGACATCGACGCCCTGCTCGCGTCCGAGCCGCTGGCCGATGAGGTCACGGCCCCGTTCGTGGCCGACCACGTGCTCGGGCTGGACGTCGACTCGGCCGCGCTCATCGCCGAGCACATG
>CAYGHU010000064.1:2725-9384 GCA_964349785.1 uncultured Dehalococcoidaceae bacterium
CGACCACGTGCTCGGGCTGGACGTCGACTCGGCCGCGCTCATCGCCGAGCACATGGAGGCGATGCTGGCATGAGAGTCCTCCTCGTCCACCCCCACACCTGGTTCGCCGATCCCGCGAACCGCCGCGTCCCGGACACGCTCCCGATGGGGCTGGGCATCGTCAAGCGGATGCTCAAAGACGCCGGGGTCGAGGTCGATGTGCTCGACATCCAGGGCCGCAACATGACCCGGCCCGAGGTCGTCTCCGAGCTGGCCGTGCGCGTGGCCCCGGACATCGTCGGCATCAGCGCCATGTCCACGCAGTACGCCTACGTGAAATGGCTGGCCGAAGTCGTGAGCCAGCGATTCCCTGCCGCGACCATCGTGCTGGGCGGACCGCTGGCCCGGTTCTCCTACGAGGTCGTGCTCGGATGCACCGACGTGGACGTGTGCTTCACCGCCGACGCCGAGCGCCATCTGCTCCCGTTCTTGGGCGGTGGATGGGCCGGGACCGCGCACATGGGCATCGCGGGCAACCTTCGAGACGAGCTGGTGGTCACGCCGCCGCTCGACACCCCGGCCAGCTGCGACGTCGTGCCCGACTACTCCGGCTTCCCCGTGGACACGTACATGGGCGACTGGCGCGGCTGGTCCATCCTCTCGGGCCGGGGCTGCTCGTACTCGTGCGACTTCTGCTCGCGCCAGTTCGACGGCCTGACGTACCGCGGCATCGACTCGATGCGTGCGGAGCTGGACGCGGCGCCGGCACACGATCACCTCCTGGTCGCCGACGAGTTCGCGCTGGCCACCCCGAAGCGGGCCGCGGAGATAGCCTCGCTCTTGGGCGAGTACGGGCCGTGGTCGGCCAACGGGCGCGTCAACACCGTGACCGATGGGATGCTGGCGATGCTGAAGGAGCACCGCTGCGAGACGGTCTCCTACGGCGTCGAGTCGGGGTCGCCGGCCATCCTCGAGCGCATGAACAAGCGCACCACGCCAGAGCAGATAGAGGCCGCCATCCATATGACCGCCGAGGCCGGGATCCGGCCCAACCCGCAGCTCATCTTCGGCTACGTCGGCGAGAACGACGAGACACTGGCCGAGACGCTGGCCATGATCGGCCGCATGAAGCCGGACTTCCGGCGCTACGGCGTGGGCCTCGGCTTCGCTTGGGCCACGCCACTGCCCGGCTCGGCCTTGTACGACTGGTGCTTCGAGACGGGCAGGCTCACACCCGAGGGCGAGGAAGCCTACCTGCTCTCACTCGAAGGCGGCTTCAATCGGATGCGGGTCAACCTCACGGACTGGCCCGACGAGAAGGCGCTGCGGCGCTACTCCTACGCGATCGGAGAGCTGAGATGAACCGCTACTACATCGCCCGCCGCTGGCCGCTGTTCGTGATGCCGTTGTGGTGGGCGGTCATGTTCGCCGCCGCGTACGACCCACGTGGCACCGTCACCCCGGTCGGCACGCTCCTGTTCGGTGTCGCCGTCGGCCTCGGGCTCGCCCTCGTGATGAGCATAGAGGCACGGCCCCGCGACCCGGAAGGTGGTCCCCGATGAACCGCGCCCGCATCCTCGCCGCCGCGTCCGACCCCGAGGTGCTGGCGGCGCTGGTGGCGGCACTCCGGCGCGAGTTCGCGGCAGAGCGCGCCTACATCGAAGGTGGCTACGTGCCGTGTGACACACCGCTGGCCGATACGGTAGCAGCGCTCTACGAGGCGTCGATGCGAGCGCACGGCCCCGTCAGAACGATGGGCGACCTGCGAGCCGCCTTCGACGACATCGACGCCGCCCGCGACCGCATCACCACCCTGCTCGCCGAGAAGGAGGCGAAGGACCGTGGGTGAGGCCATCTACGACGAGGCCGCGATGCTGAAACTCATCCACATCAGGTGGCCTTCGGGGGGCAAGACTCCCCGCTACCTCGTGGCCGAGCACGTCAACAACGGCGCGGGATTCAGCTACTCGCGTTGCATAGATGCGGTGGTGTTCAACACATGGCCGAGCGAGGGATTGGGGCTGCACGGCCTAGAGGTCAAGGTGTCCGCCGCCGACTTCCGACGCGAGTTGCAGGACACCTCGAAGTTCGCGGCCTTCGCACCGTACCTCGACACGTTCTCCATAGTCGCTCCCCCCGGCGTTGTTGACGTGGCGCTTCTGCACTCCCGGTGGGGACTCTACGTCGCCGACCCCGAGAAGGGCGGCCTGCGGACAGCGCGCAAGCCGATGATGCTCCATGACGACGGGGTGAGGGAGCACGCCGACCGTTCCTTCCTCGCAGCGTTCGCGCGGGCGCTGGCTATGCGCGGGGCGCGAAGCGACGACTATGAGCTAGGCGTGCTGGAGGGTCGCCGCCAGAAGACGGAGATCGAGAAGTTGACCGAGGAAGTCGAACGTGCGACCCGGCGTGTGGAGCGCGTGGCTGACAGCTTCCGGTTCCTGCTGCGGCAAGAAGAACGCCACGCCGAGAAGGAGGCATACCATGACTAGCCCGACACCCGAGGCCACACCGTCGCCTGAGGAAAGCGAGAGCGTCCCCGCCGCCTATCCCGGCTACCAGCACCCGAACCTCTGCATCGTGCAGCCCAGCGACGGCCGACCCTGCACGTTCCTGACTTGGCCCGCCGCCCTGACCGGCTTGGAGGCGATGAGCGATGAGTGACCACGACGACGGGCATTCCTGCAATCCCGGTGAGGCGCAGTATCCCTCGTGCGCCCGCGCCTACGTGGACGCCGTAGCATCGGCGATGGTGCCCGTACTTACCGCACCGATGGGAGAACACGGCCGCGTGGACTTCTGGTGTCCCGGCTGCGACATGCCGCACGCGGCACACACGCGGGGCGAAGGGGCGTGGGGCTACAACGGCGACTCAGCCGCGCCCACGCTCACCCCGAGCCTGCTGACGCGCCACGGCAACGGCGTCGTCTGCCACCTGTTCATGCGCGACGGGATGCTGGAGTTCCTGAGCGATTCCACCCATGCCCTCGCAGGCCAGACGGTGGCGATGCTACCGCTCGCGGGCACGCTGCTCGACCCGGAGGGAGAGCACGATGAGTGAGTCCGACCGCTTGGCACGGGAGGCGTTGTTCGGTGGGGGGTGGTACACGGGCGAGGCCGCCATATTCGCGGACAAGGAGTGGGATGCCGCCTTCATCGCCTACCACAGCCCCACATGGGCGCTCGCCAACGCCGAGCACATCGCCCGCCTCGAAGCCGACCTCACCCGAGCGCAGGACAGCCTGCGCGAGATACACGACCTCACCGAGCACGGCGGGTCGTTGTTGCGCATCATTCACGAAGTGGCGCGGAGAGGGCTAGGTGAGGGGGAGTGAACGTCGGCGAGTTGCGGGCGCTGCTCGCGGAGCATCCTGACCACCTGCCCGTCGAGGTCAGCACCGAGGCGGGCTTCAGCGTTGAAGGCGTGCCGGTGGAGCGCATCGACGGCATGGCTGTAGGCGGCATCGTCGAGGGACAGCACCCCGGAGAGGCGCGGCACGTCTGCATCCGAGCTGAAGGCGGCTGGTACGGGTCCGAGGCGTGGGGCTGTCCGATGCCGAGGCCCACGCCATGAACGCCCACGAGCGCGCGATGCGGCGCGCATCCGACCGCCTCGCCGCCGCCGAGGCACTCCGGGCCGCGCTCGACGCCCTGCTCCGCGGCGGACTGACGCAGGCGGACGTGACCGCGCTCACGGCCAAGCTGCGGCGGGTGGCGGCGTGAGGAAGATGCGAGGATCCATCGCCGAGGGCACATCGCTCGGCGCGTCCTGTACCCGGCCCGAGGAGGGTCAGCACATGCAGGCTCAGACACGAACCAACCTGACCGCGATCGCCGTACTCGTCGCACTCGTCACCGTGCTCATGGGCGCGGGCTACCTGTGGGGCCGCATCGACGGGCGAGGCACATGGAAGCCGCCGGCCGATGCCGCGATGGCCGAGGCGTCCGCCACCCAGGCGCTCGCAGCCGACGCGGTCAAGGAGGCCGCGTACTGGCGCTCCGAGGCCGCGGACGCATCGCGGACGGCGGCAGCGCTCGCCGAGGATATCGCGGCGATGGGGGCCGTGACCGCGACCGAGGATACGCCGAGCATCGTGCCGCAGTCCGTGGCGCCGAGGGCGCCGCACATCGCCCGCGCGCACTACGTCCCGCCGCACCGCCACCGTCGCGCTGTGACTCCGGGCGTGTGGCGCTGGCGGGTCCTGTTCCGCCTCTTCTTCTGGGACCGCGCCTGCTGCGCGATGAGCGTGGCGAGCGGTGAGAATCGCGGCGGCGTGCCGGGACTGACAAGTCGCACGAACGACATCGGCATCATGCAGATAAACCGTTGCCACCTCGCCCACTTCCGTATCTGGGCCAAGCGCAAGCGCCTCGTGCCGGACCTACGCAACGCGCGCAGCAACATCGCCTACGCCGCCTACATGAGCAAGTACGGGCAGGACTGGTCGGCTTGGACCGTCAAGCCCTGAGAAGGGATGCGCCATGACCATCGTACACACCGACACCCGCGCCTCGCGGCTGCTGCGCACCACGCGCCAGCGTGCCGGGATGACGCAGCAGCAGGTGGCCGACGCCGCCGGGATGACGCGGAGCCACTACAGCCTGGTGGAGCTGGGCCTCAGCGGCATCGCCCCCGAGAAGGCATGCAGGCTGGCCGTCATCCTCGGGCTCACGCTCGACGAGCTCTACGGGCGCGAGGTGGCATAGGTGAACGCAGCGCTCGTCGCTCCCGATCTCGTGGCGCTCACGGATGCCTACCGCCAGCGCGAGGGCTGCGCGGCGCTGGACGATGCGCGCTGGGTGCCGAGCCTGAAAGCGTGGGTGTGCCCGCCGACGCCCGCGAACGTCATGGCCATCGCCGCCATGTGCCCGCTGCCGGACGAACTGCGGGTGCTGCTGCCCGAGCCTCCGCGCCGTGAGCCGGTCGAGGACAAGGGCGCGTGGCTCACGCGCGCGGTGCCCTACGCACATCAGCGCCATGCCGTCGCCGCCGCGATGGCCGTGCTGCCCGAGCGCGGTGGCTTCGCGATGCTGATGGACATGGGGACAGGCAAGACGCTGGCTGCGCTGGAGGTGGTAAGCCGCCTGCACGCGGCGGGCACGGTGCGCCGTGTGCTCGTGGTGGCGCCGGCCGCCGTGGTCCCGGTGTGGGCGGCCGAGGCGTCCGCGTACCTCGGCTCGCCTCACGAACTGGCGATGCTGCTCGGTCCTCGTGCCACACGGCTGAAAGCGCTGGGCGACCTGAGCGGCGGGCTGCAGATCGCCGTGGTCAACTACGAGAGCGCATGGCGCCTGGTCCCTGAGTTCGTCGCGTGGGGGCCGGACATGGTCATCGCCGACGAGAGCCAGCGGATCAAGGGACACGCCACCCGGCAGACGAAGGGGGTGACCGCCATCGGGGCGGCGGTACACTACCGCCTCGCACTCACCGGCACGCCGGTCACGAACTCGCCGCTCGACGTGTTCGCGCAGTGGCGCTACCTGGATCCGTCCATCTTCGGGACGTCGTACTACGCACACCGGGCCCGGTACGCCGTGATGGGCGGCTACGAGGTCGGCGGGCGCTCGGTCCAGGTCGTCGGCTACCGGCGGCTGGACGAGATGGCGGCACGTGCGCACTCCATCGCGTACCGCGTCACGAAGGCCGAGGCGCTCGACCTGCCCGAGACGTGTGACACCATCGTCCCGGTGACGCTGGGGCCGCGGGCGCGGCGCGCCTACGACGAGATGGCCCGCGAGTCCGTGGCCGCCTACGAGGGCGGCGAGACATCCGCCGCGTGCATCCTGACCCGCCTGCTGCGCCTGTCTCAGATGACGAGCGGCAGCGTGCCGCGCGACGACGGGACCACAGAGGTGCTGGGCGACGAGAAGATGGCCGCTACCGTCGAGGTCGTCGAGGACGCCGTGAGTGGAGGGAGCAAGGTCGTGGTGTTCTGCCGCTTCCGCTCCGAGATCGCCGCGCTGCTGGCCCACTTCGGAGAGTCCGCCGAGGCGTTGCACGGCGACGTGCCGCTCACCGCGCGAGGTGAGGCGGTGCGCCGCTTCCAAGAGGACGAGTCCGTGCGCGTCATGGTCGCACAGCTCCAGGTGGGCGGCGCCGGTATCACGCTCACGGCGGCATCCGTCATGGTGTTCGCCTCGTTGTCGTTCTCCTATGCCGACTACGAGCAGGCCAAGGCGCGCATCCACCGCATCGGGCAGGGCGCGAAGTGTACCTACGTCCATGTGGTCGCGGCCGACACGGTCGACGTCACCGTGCTCGACGCGCTGCGGGCCAAGCGCGACGTCGCGTCGCTGATCGTCGATCGCGGGGCGGCGGTGTACGGGCGATGAAGTACCTGTCGCTGTTCTCGGGCATCGAGGCGGCCTCCGTCGCTTGGGCTCCGCTGGGCTGGGAGCCGGTCGCCTTCGCGGAGATCGAGAAGTTCCCCTCCGCTGTCCTCGCGCACCACTTCCCCGACGTGGAGAACCTCGGGGACATCACCGCCGTCGATTGGAGCGCCTACCGTGGATGTGCCGATGTTCTCGTTGGAGGAAGCCCCTGCCAGTCCTTCAGCGTCGCCGGACTCAGACGAGGACTGGACGACCCGCGTGGCAACCTGGCCCTCGAGTATCTCCGCGCTGTTGATGGAGTGCGCCCGGAGTGGGTGGTCTGGGAGAACGTCCCCGGCGTGCTGTCG
>CAYGHU010000065.1:0-9320 GCA_964349785.1 uncultured Dehalococcoidaceae bacterium
GAGGCCGCCGCCGCCGTACTCCTTCGGCCAGTGGGGTGCGCCCCAGCCGCGCTCAGCCAGGGCCGCGGCCCATTCGCGGGCGGCGGCTTTCGCCTCGGGCGTGCCGTTGGCGAAGTCACCCTGCCAGTCGTTCTCGAAGTCGTCCTCGAGCATGCGGCGCTGCTTGGCGTCCTTGTAGTATTGCGGCAGCCGGGCGGCGATGAAGTCCTGTACGCCCTTCCGGAACTCGGCCTGCTCGGTGGTGTCTTTCCAGTCCATGGGGCTCCTCTTCTCAGTACGCCGTCTCGTACGAGACTGGCGGCTTGCAACCTCACCTCGAAGCACACGCGTAATGACGGACGCCGCCGGGCGCACGCACGCAGCACGGGCGATTGTAATCGGAGTCAGGCGAGTTGTCGCGCGTGACCTCCGTGCGTGAGGCCACTCGCGATTCCCCCGGGCTTGGGGGGCCAGGCCCGTCCTTCGCGACACGCCCCTGGTGCTTACAGCAGGCCGCGCTCCCTGAAGACATCGCGCGCGATCTCGATGGCCTCGGTCGCGCGCGCGTGGCCGGCGTACACCATGAGCGTGAGGATGACCTCCTCGATCTCCTCGCGCGTGCATCCGTGGTTGAGCGCCGCGCCGATGTGGAGGCGCAGCCGCTCCTTCGACCCCAGCGTGACCAGCGCCGCGACCGCGGCGAAGCTCCGTTCACGCCGGGTGAGGCCGCCGCGCTCCCAGATGCGGCCGATGCCGAGGACTTCGGCCGCGATGTCGACGCCGTACATCTCCTCGAGCGTCTGCTTCGCGGCATCGGGGGTGAGGCCCATGATGCGGCCGATCGCGTCCGCGCCGTCCGTCATGGCGCCCACTCCGGGATCGGCGGGAGCACCCGCTCGAACGCATGCGCGGCGGCCACGAGGGCGGGGTCGCACCCGGGCCGGCCGACAAGCTGCAGGCCGCAGGGCAGTCCTTCCGCCAGTCCGGCGAAGAGGCTGATCGCCGGGAAGCCGAGCAGGCTCCACGTGATGCAGTTCTCGGAGAGCACGAGCAGGAACTGTCCGGCCGCTTCGCGACGCGGGGCGACCACCTTCGAGGTCGGCATCGCCAGGAAGTCAACATCGGTCATGAGTGCCATGAACCGTTCGTACAGCTCGCCACGAATGCGGAGGCAACGCACATAGTCGGTCGCCGGCACCTCGCGCGCCTCCCAGAGCTGGTCGCGCACCTCGGGGATGCACCGGGCGAGGTCGGTGCCGGCCTCCTGATGCGCATGCGCCGCCTCCGCGCGGCTGAGGATCATGCCCGCCACGTTGGCGAGGTGCAGATCCTCGTGGCTCGGCCCAGCGAACGGCACGACCGTCGCGCCTGCCTGGGCAGCCTTCGCGATCGCCTCGTGGAAACGCGCGGCGACATCCGGTTCGACATCGCCCATGAACGCCTCACTGACGCCGATGCGCGCTCCGCTCAGGCTTCCGGGCAGCGACGCGCGAAAGCGCTGGCTGGCGGTGAGGACGTCCATGAGCAACGCGATGTCGCGGACGCTGCGGGCCATCGGCGCCAGCACGTCCATGCTCCACGAGAGCGGCATCCATCCGTCCACGGGGACGAGCCCGGTGGTGGGCCGGAATCCGACCGCGCCGCTCAGCGCCGGGGGCACGCGGATCGATGCCCGCGTGTCCGTCCCCAGCGCGCCGAGGGCCATGCCGGTGACCAGCGAAATGACCGCGCCACCGCTCGATCCTCCGGGGACGCGGGACATGTCCCACGGATTGTGGGACTGGGGCGTGGTCACCCCGAGCGCGAACTCGTGCGTCACGGTCTTGCCGAGGATCAACGCGCCGGCCGCGCGCAACCTCGCCACCGCTTGCCCCTCGGTCAGTGGTTCGCGGGGCGGCGCGGCGACCGAGCTTCCCGTCGTCCGGAAGCCCACGGCGTCGATCACGTCCTTGATTCCGATCGGGATACCGTAGAGCGGCGCGGCAGGGTCGCTGGCGGCCAGCGCGGCCAGCAGATCCGCCCTCGGCGCGACCTGCTCGAACGCGCCGAGCCGGGCGCTGTGCGCCTGGATGTTCTCAAGACACCGATCAATCACCTGCTCAGGCGACAGCGAACCGTCGCGCAGGCGTCCGGCAGTCGACCAGATATCGCCGGCCGGCCCATAGACCTCTCCCGCATGCGCCGGACTCGATGAGCTCTGGACCTGCGGCAGGCTGAAGGCAGGGACGCGTCCGGCATCCAGAGGATGCCCTCGCACGGCCGCCAGCGCCGATCGGAATTGCTGATCCGCGGTCGGTGTCTGTGTCATATCGTCGCGACGCCCGCGAGCGGCGCAAGAGCGTTGATGAGCGCCGAGGAGTGCGCGATCGCGCCGAAGACTCCGCCTTGCATGATGACGACTTTCAGCGCGGCCTCATAGTTGCCGTAGTCGGTGGCGCCGGTGCAGTCAGTCAGCAGCAGGCACTCATAGCCTCGGTCGTTGGCCTCGCGCATGATCGTGTGGACGCAGACATCGGTGGTGATGCCCGTGAAGATCAGGTGGGTGACGCCACGGTTGCGCAGCACGAGGTCGATGTCCGTGGCGCCGAAGGCGCCCTTCGTCGGCTTGTCGATGACCGGCTCGCCGGGGAGCGGCGCCAGCTCCTCGATGATCTCCCAGCCCACCTCGCCGCGGACGAGGATGCGGCCACAGGGGCCGGCGTCGCCGATGCCCGCGCCGATGCGTTGTGAGCGCCAGAGCTTGTTCGGCGGGCAGTCGGACAGATCGGGTTTGTGGCCCTCCCTGGTGTGCAGGATCGTCATCTCGGGTATGCGCCGGCAGAGTTCGAGGACGCGCCTCGTCGGCTCGACGCCGGCTCGCGTGAGATTGAGGTCGTACCCCATGGCGTCCACGTAGCCGCCGGGCCCGCAGAAGTCCACCTGC
Source organism: uncultured Dehalococcoidaceae bacterium (assembly GCA_964349785.1). Taxonomy (GTDB): domain Bacteria; phylum Chloroflexota; class Dehalococcoidia; order UBA2979; family UBA2979; genus JAIBBD01. The sequence continues at coordinate 2,903 of CAYGHU010000065.1, forward strand.
CAGTCGACCAGCACGAGGGCCGTGTGCGACGGATCGATTGAGCCGTCAAACGGCCATGCGTACGGTTCCGCTTCGATTTGCAGAGTCAACTCTCTCCTCCAATCTGGTTGAGCGCCTCGACGACAGCGGCGGCGCGCGCCACCGCCCCAAAGATGCCTCCCGACATCTGGATGCTGCTGACCGCTCCCCGAAACGTCTGCTCGCTCAATGCGGTGCAGCAGTCCTCGACGAGGAGGCATTCGTAGCCCAGGTCGTTGGCCTCGCGCATCGTGCAGTCCGCGCCGAGCTCCAGCGGCACACCGGCGATGAGCAGGTCGGTGAGCCCGGCGTTACGCAGCACCATGTCGAGCTCGGTGCCCGCGAAGCCTCCGAGCCGAGGCCGTCCGATCACCAGATCCTCGGGCTCAGGCTGGAGCAGAGGCTCCTGCCCCACTGGCTGACAGTGGATCAGGCGGACACCGGACCGGCGCGCGAGGCCCGCGAGCGCCTCGAGACTGGCCACCTCTGGGGCTTCCGCCGGCAGGGGACCGTCTCTGAACACCATGAGCGCGGTCTGCCGGGGCAGGACACGCCCGTGGTACGGCCACTCGTACGGACGGGAATGTATGACGCTCACGACGATCCTCGATGTATGTCGTGGCGGGGGACGCCACTCCACGTCCCCCGCCACTGCCGGGTGCTGGCTAGCGAGGGATGTTGCCCACAACGCCCTCGGCCAGCCAGTTCATCGACTCCAACGTGGCGATGTCCGGGGTCGTGCCAGCCGCGATCTTTACCGTCCCCGACTGATCTTTGATTGGACCGGTGAAGGCCAGGAACGGCTCGCTGCCGATCATGCGCGCCTTCACCGCCACGATCTTGTCCTGTACGTCCTTCGGCACCTTCGAACCGAAGGGGGCGAGGTTCACGACGCCGTCCTTCAGGTAGAAGCGCTGCACCTCGGGCTTGTATGTGCCCGCGATCGCCTGAGAGACGAGGTCGGGGAACAGCTTTGTCCAATCCCAGACAGCGGCCGTGAGCCAGCCGTTGGGGGCGAACTTCTGGTCGTCGACGTGGTAGCCGACACTCATAATCCCGGCCTTCTCAGCGGCCTGAATCACCGGCACCGGGCAATCCTGGTGCTGCGTGACAACATCGACGCCCTGGCTCACCAGGCTCTGGGTCGCTTCGGCGTTTTTCGCGGGATCGCACCACGCGGAGGTGAAGACCACGGTGGTGGTGGCGTTCGGGTTCACCGAGCGCGCCCCCAGGTGGAAGGCGTTGACGTTGAGCAGGGTCTGCGAGATGGGGAAGGCGACAACGAACCCGAGCTTACCCGACTTGGACGCGCTGCCCGCGGCCATGCCCGCCAGGTACTCGGTCTGCCAGATGGTCCCGAAGAACGTGCCGAGGTTGCTAGACGATTTCAGGCCGCCTTCGTGGAAGAACGTTACGTCTGGGTGTTTCTTCGCGACGTTCAGCGCCGGATCCAGGTGCCCGAAGCTCGTCGGGAAGATGATTTTTGCGCCCTGCTGGATCATCTGCTCCATGACGCGCTCGGCGTCGGCGGTCTCCGGCACGTTCTCCGCGTGGATGGTCTTTACGTTCGGCATCTTGGAGACGGCCACTTCGCCCTGGTACGCCGCCTGGTTGTACCCGCCATCGTCCACCGTGCCGACGTAGATGAACCCGACGGTGACGGTCTTGCCGCCGCCGCCACTCGCCGCCGCGGTGCCGGTGGCCGAGTCACCGCCGCCGTCATCGTCATCGCTGCCGCAGGCGACCGCGAACATGACCGTCGCGACGACGACCAGTGATAGCAGCAGCCATCGTGGTAGGATTCTGCTCATAGGTCTGTTCCTTCCTCCTTGATTCCTGTTGTGCTGGAACACACGTTGAGTTGTACGAGGACGGGCAGGCCTATGCCGTTCCTCGAAACACCGTTTTCAAGCCCGCCGGGAGCGCGTCCCGTCCGAGTTGGACCCACGCCAGCAACACCGCGAGGGTGAAGAGGTAGGGCGTCATGTCCAGCAGGAACGGCGAGATGCCCACGCCTCGCGCCTGCAGTTGCAGCTGGAACGCGACGGCTCCCCCGAACACGAGCGCACCGGCCATGGCGCGGAGCGGATTCCACATCGCGAATATCACGAGCGCGACAGCGATGAATCCACGGCCGCTCGTCATGCCCTCGACCCAGCTCTGGGTGTAGGCGAGCGAAAGCTGCGCGCCGCCGAGGCCCGCCAGCGCGCCACCCGCGATCACGGCGATGTACTGGACGCGGACGGGGTTGATGCCGGCCGCGAACGCGGCCTCCGCACTCTCGCCAACCGCGCGCAGTTGCAGCCCCCAGCGGGTCTTGAACATGACGAACCAGATCAGCGGGCCCAGCGCGAAGGCGAAGTACGTCAGGAGATCGTGGTCGAACAGCACCTCGCCCAGGAACGGGATTTTGGACAGCAACGGCACAGGGACATCGTCGAGGCCGTTGATCTTCGTGCTCACGTAAGGCCGTCCGGCAAAGGCCGTCAGGCCGAGCCCCAGGAACATCAGCGCCAGCCCGGAGGCGAGCTGATTCGCGCCTCGGGTGACCACCATGAACGCATGCACCGAAGCGAGCAGCCCTCCGGCGGCGACCGATGCCAGAACCCCGAGGAAGGGGCTGCCGGTCTTCGCCGTCACGATGAAGCCGCTGCACGCACCGCTGATCATGCACCCCTCGATGCCGAGGTTGATGATGCCGGCGCGCTCCGAAATCACTTCGCCGTACGTCGCCAGCATCACCGAGGAACCGGCGCGCACCGCCCCCGTGCCGACATCGGTGACGAAGCTCATCGCTAGCCTCCAACCTTGAACGTCTTCTTGCGGCTCGCAAGGACGCCGAAGAGGATGAGCGCCATCAAGATGTTCACTGTGGAGGCCGGCAGTGAGGCGCCGATTTGCAGGCCATCACCGCCGACCGAGATTGTGGCGAAGAGGAGCGCCGCCAGGAAGATGCCCACCGGGCCGTGCCCTCCGAGCCAGCTCGCGAGGAACCCGATGTATCCGTACTGGACGGAGATGCCGGAACGCAGCCGCCCCTGGATTCCCGTGACCTCCGCCATTCCCGCCAGTCCAGCCATCGCGCCACCCATTACCAAAGACCAGAACAGGTATTTGCGGACGGAGATCCCGGTACGCTCGGCGGCGACGGCATTGCCACCGACGATGCGCGTCCTGAAGCCGACACGGGTGTAGCGGAAGACGACGAACATGAGCGCAAGCGCGGCCAGGAACATGAAGATGGCAATCGTGACCCGGCCGTACACCGTGGGGAGAGCGGCCGCGTCCGGGAACACCTTCGTGTAGGGCCAGGCCGGCCCTTCCGGATCGCGCCACGGCCCGTAGATAAAGTAGTTCACGATCTGGACGGCGACGTAGTTCAGCAGCAGCGAAGAGATCGCCTCGTTGACGTTCCCTTTGATCCGGAGCAGGGCGGTGACGCCTGCCCACGCGCCGCCACCCACCATGCCCGCCGCGAAAGCGAGCGGCAGCAGCGCCCAGCCGGGCGCGCCAGAGAAGAGGATGACGCCGCTGGCGGCGAACGCACCCATGTAGAACTGCCCCTCGCCACCGACGTTGATGAGCCCGGCGCGAGCCGGGATCGCCGTGGCGGCGGCACAGAGCCCGAACGGGATCAGCTTGACGAGAATCTCCTGCCGCCCGAACTCGCTGCCGATCGACGACGTGTACATGACATCGAGGGCGTTCAGCGCGTCGTGACCGTCGATGATCAGGATCACCGAGAAGATCGCCAGCCCGAGCGCGATCACCAGGACCATGCGGCCGGTGCTGATCGTCAACGGCCGGGCCCAGGCCACGATCGCCGACTGCGAAATACGTTGCGGTACTCCGATGGCCGACATCAGTCATCGCCTCCCGTCATCAGCCGGCCGATCTCCATCAGATCGACCTCTTCGCGGAGGAAGCAGCCGACGACTTCACCGTCGTGCAGCACGACGATGCGGTCGCAGAGAGCGCGCAACTCATCGAGGTCTTCGGACACAAGGAGCACGGCCCGCCCGGACGTCGCGAAGTCGAGCAGGCGCTGCCTGATGGCGCGCGTGGAGGTGAGGTCGAGCCCGCGGGTCGGGTAGTACGCGAGGAGATAGGAGCAGTCTTCGTTCAGTTCGCGGGCCAGCACCACCCGCTGGACGTTCCCGCCCGAGAGCGTCCCGATGTGGCGTTTCAGGCTGGGGATCGGGAACGGCGCCCGCTCCACGGCCTGCAGGGCGCGGCGCATGACCTCGGCCGGGCGCATGATCAGGCCGCGCGGCGAACCCGGGCCCGCTGTGATGCTGAGGTTCTCGCCGATGCTCATCTCCGAGACGGAGCCATCACGGATCGGGTCTTCCGGGATCATCGCGAAGCCGGCCGCGAGCCGCTCGGCCGGGCCGCGCCTCGTGACATCGGACCCGCCGATGTGCACCTCGCCCTCGACCATGTCGGCGGTGCCGAGGAATGCCTCCCCCAGAAACGCCTGACCGTTGCCAGAGACGGCCGCGATACCGACCATCTCGCCGAGCTGCACCTCCAGATCCACGCCACGCAGCACGAGCCGCCCGTCGTCGGACCGGAGCGTGACCTTCTTCAAGGCGATCCCGGCGCCGACGCCGGCGTTCCGGCCGGTGGAGACTGGATCTCTCTCATCCGCGGCTCGCTCGCCCAACATGAGCGTCAGTAGCGAACGTTGATCAAAGTCCGTCATCAGACCGCTGCCGGTGAGCGCTCCGCGACGCAGCGTCGAGACACGGTCCGCGCAGGCGAAGACCTCGCCCAGCTTATGTGTGATGAGGATGATCGCGAACCCGTCGTCCCGTAGTCGCCGCACGATGCCGAGCAGGCTGGACACCTCGTGCGGCGCGAGCACGCTGGTCGGCTCATCGAGGATCAAGATGGCAGGGTCGGACGATAAGGCCTTGAGGATTTCCGCGCGTTGTTGCTCGCCGATCGACAGGTCGCGGACGTAGGCGTCGGGGCGCACCTCGAGGCCGTAGCGTTGAGAGAGTTCGTTAATGCGGGCGACGACCGCGCGGCGGTCGATGATGGGTGAGCTCTGGTTCACCAGAGCGACGTTCTCCCACACGGTGAATGCGGGGATCAAGGTGAAGTTCTGGAACACCATCCCGATGCCACGCTTGCGGGCGTCTGCCGGCGAGTCGAACGAGACACGCTCGCCGTCCAGGAACATCTCGCCCTCGTCTGGTTCGTAGAAGCCGTACAGCATTTTGACGAGCGTGCTCTTGCCGGCGCCGTTCTCACCCAGGACGGCGTGCACCTCGCCGCGATAGAAGTCCATGTCGAGGCTGTCGGACGCCAGGACGTCGGCGAAGCGCTTGGTGAGCGCCCGCACCGACAGGGCCGGGACGCGAGTATCGGGTGTGTCGGCCCTGACGGTAGGGAGCGCCTCGGCGCCGGTGGTCATTCCTCGCCTCCTTGACCGGCGATGAAGTCCGCCTTCACGTAGGCATGGCTCTCCCAGATATGGGAGCGCAGGATCGCTCGGGCGAGGCGGGCGTCACGCGCGATGAGGCTACGGAGGATCGACGTGTGCTGCTGAAACGTGAGGCGCACACGCTCCGGGTTCATGAAGTCCCGAATGCGGAGGGCATGGAGCCGGCCGTTGATGGTCTTCAGCATCGGCGGGAGGACGGTGCTCCCGCTGGCTTCCGCGAGCGTCTCGTGAAACAGCTCATCCGCGAACACGAGGTTCAGGTCTCCATTGGCGACGGACGAAGGGATCTCGCGCCAGTAGTCGAGCAGTTTGAGCAGCGCACCGAGATCCTCGTTGAGGACGATGCGGCTCGCGCACTGTTCCTCGATCGCGATGCGGACGGCGTACAGGTCGTCCATCTCGGCGATATTGATCGACTCGACCGTGTAGCCCAGCCGGGGCGTATAGGTGAGGAGCGACTCCTGTGTGAGCAGCCGGAGGGCCTCGCGGACGGGGGTCCTGCTGACGCCGTAGCGCTCGGCCAGCGCCTCCTCCGTGAGCCGCGTGCCACCTTGATGCAGTCCGCGCACGATATCGAGGCGCAGCATCTCGAGCAGACGCTCGGAACGGGTCAGCGTGGCCGCGGATGGCTGCTCTTGCATACAGTGCACAATGGGAGGCGCGTGTTTCGTAGCTGTGCAGGCTGTATTACGTTTTCATGACGAGGCAGTAACGGCATTGTGCATACAATCCGGGCCGCTCCCACTTCTGCCGGGGCCGGAGCCATGCCGACTGAGCGTGTCACGGAGCTGCTGACATGTACTCCGACTGTGTTCAGTTGGACCGTCACCGACAAAATCGATGAACTCATCTCTCCGGAAGCGGATGGAAGTCACGAACGGAGCTTCTCCGTCAGGATGATTCCCGTGATGGTCGCGGGACTGCCTGGGGCGAGGGGAACGTGTATAG
>CAYGHU010000066.1:0-9025 GCA_964349785.1 uncultured Dehalococcoidaceae bacterium
TCGGCGAGCTCGGTATCTCAGATTCGGAAGTCACAGCGCTGCGGGCTTGCGGCGCAGTGTTCTGCAACTGACGGAGGGGTTCTATATTCTGGGTTCTCCGGGCACCGGTGACGTAGTCGACCTCGATGCACGTGCGGCACCTGTCGAGGCCGAGTGTGTCAGCTAGCTATGCCACTGACGGAGGTGGTTACACCTGATCCCGCATTTTCTGTCGTCGCCGTCCGTAGGGTGTCTGTCCATCGAGGCTGCCGTGTGGCCGGTTGTCGTTGTAGCAGTGTTCCCATTCCTAGAGGCGGTCGTTGAAGGGCTGGGCATCAATTGATGACGACCCTGTCGGCATCCGGGTAGGACTCTTCCCGGCGATGCAGTGTGGGCGTCCCACCTTACCGTTGAACCGGAGGGGGCCGGTCTGATGTAGACGCGCTGCACCCGGAGCGGGTGCAGCCGTCGATGGCGGTGGACTGGTAGGACTTCTTGCCCGCGGCGCCGACCGGGGTGATGGACTTCACGTCGACCTGGACCCGGTGGGCCCGGCTGGGGGCTGCTCATACCGCTTCCACCGTTTCCGATGGGCCTTGTACCGCCTGCAAGGCAAGCAGCCGGCTCAGGTCGAGGCGGTGCAGGATCCGCCACACGCCGGGTGGGCTGACGTGATCTCGTGGTACCGCTTCAGATACATGGCGACCTGCTGTGGGCCGAAGTGGTAGTGCTGCCGCAGGTAGACGATGATCCTGTAGTGATGCTGCCGCGTGCCGCAAGACGGCCAGGCGGCGGCCACCAGCCGGCGCTGCATCTGTCCCCGTCAGCGATCCTCCTCCTGTCCCGGAGGACCAGAATGTAGAACCACTTCTGTCAGTTGCAGACTTGCGGCGCGGTGGCGATACCTACCGCGCACCTTCGAGGTAGGTATCGCCGATCAATTGCTCATCGGACAGACGTTGGTATTGAGCATCGTCGAGATGAAGGATGCCCTGAAGCACCTCGCGGTTGTGCTGCCCGAGCCACGGTGCGGGACCGCGCACCGGCACCAACGGAGTGACTTCAAAGCGGGCGATCGGGCCCGGGTAACGCCGCCGGCCGATGTCAGGATGGTCGAGCTCGATGAAGAACTCCCGATCCCGTAGCTGCGGGTCATCGAACATCTCGGGTTGATGGGCAACTAACGTGGCCATGACGCCGACAGCCTGCAATCGCTGCATGAGGTCGCGGTCGTCATGTTGACGTGTCCATTCGCCGATGAGCGGTTCAATCTCGTCCTGATGACGATAGCGCGAGACCCCATCCACGAATCGCGGGTCAGCGGCGAGGTCCGGACGCCCCATCTCTCCGCAGAGTGCAATGAACGCCTCGTCCGAATCGACTGCCAGGGCGAGCCAGCGGTCGTCGCCGCGGCACGGGAATATACCGTACGGGGCCATCCACGGATGGCGGTTGCCCCAGTGCTCCTGAATGCGGTCATTCATGAACGCGTCCATCAGCGCGTACGACAGGTGGTGGACGACGGCCTCACCCTGCGATAGGTCGATCAACTGACCCTCAGCGGTCCTCTCGCGCGCGTACAGCGCCGCCTGAATCGCGAACGCGATGGTCGAGCCAGCAGTCGGGTCGCCGTGGTAGATGGGCGGCGTCGCGGAGGGGTCGGAGTCCCGGTATCCTCGGAGCATGGTATGGCCGACGATCGCCTCCATCGTCGCGCCGTAGCCTTTGAAATACTTGTATGGGCCCGTGATGCCGAACCCGGGAAAGCGCACCATGATCAGCCGAGGGTTCACAGCCGATAGCTGCGAGTAGTCGATCTTCAGGTCTTCAACCACATCGGCGGCATTGTTCTCGAGGAACACGTCCGCCTCACGCACCAGCGCGTAGAACAGGTCGAGGCCTTCTTGCCGCAGCAGGTCGAGGGTGAGGCTACGATGTCCCCGCTTCGCGTAATTGAAAGTCGCGGCCCGATTCCAAAACCCCTCGCTATTGTCGCGGTTGAAGTAGCCTGCCCCAGTAGGCCCCTGCATCAGGATGTCCGGCAAGTGCCGCATCGCAGTACGCGTCGGATTGAGATGCTGGATCGATTCGATCTCGATCACATCGGCGCCAAGGTCAGCGAGGATCATCGTACCGAACGGCCCGGCCCACACGATGCCTTGCGAGAGAATACGGACGCCCTCCAATGGAAGCGGACGATCAGCTGCGGTAGTCATCAGATCACTCCTTGCTGATCGAGAAGGGCCACGTCCTCAGGCGAGTACCCAAGGCGTTCCGTCAATACCTGAAATGTGTGCTCGCCGAGCAACGGCGCCCGGCGCAGCTCTCCCGGGGTACCGAGCATCCGGAACGGCACACCAGGAAGTCGTATCGTTCCTACCTCCGGGTGGTCGAGGTCGACAAAGAACTGCCGCTCGCGCAACTGCGGGTCGTTGATGACGTCGCGCATGGTATTGATGGCACCCACCGGGAGTCCCGCCGCCTGCCCGGCCTCCATGACTTCCTGCTTCGTCCGTTCAAGCAGCCACGGGTAGAAGACCGCGTCTACTTCCGTCGCGTATGCGACATTGAGCAAATTGGGGACCAGACGTTCGTCGGTCACCAGATCGGGACGGTCGATCATCTGGCAGAAACGGCCCCACCACTGCGGCTGACACAGAATATGAATGTAGCCGTCTTGGCACGGATACACCCCGACCGGGAACGCGGAACTGCGTTGTGGCTGGCGAGGCTCGAAGAACAGCGCACCCGAATACTCGTACGCGACCAAGTTCGTGCCACCTCGATCCATCGAAGAGGTCAACACCTCCTGGATCGATATGTCGACGCGCTCACCGATGCCCGTGCGGCGCGCGCCAAAGAATGCGCCCATTGCGAATGCAGACACCGCCGCGCCGGCGAGGAACAGCGGAGCGTACAGTCCTATCTTGATCGGCTCCCGCCCTTCGCTCGCGGTAACAGATAAGACACCGCCCATCGCATACAGCAGCATGTCGTCCGCGTTGAAGTCGCGATACGGCCCTGTCTGCCCAAAGTTCGAGACACGCACCAACGAGGCCTGCGGGTTCACCTTTCGGAGGACGTCCGGGCCTAGGCCCAGGCGCTCCAGCGTACCGGGACGAAAGCTCTCCACAACAACGTCGGCGCCCTCTGCCAGCTTGCGGAGGATCGTCTGGCCAGTCAGTGTCTTCAGGTCGAGAGTGACGCTCTGCTTACCCGTATTGAGCGTGAGGAACATCCCGCTCTTCTCAAGATGCGGACGGTCGCCAGGGAACGGCCCGAACCGTCTCGAAAGGTCGCCAGTCCCTAGACGCTCGATCTTGATGACCTCTGCGCCGTAGTCGGAGAAGTGCTTCGTGGCGAACGGGCCTGTTACGCCCTGGGTAAGATCCAGGACGCGGATACCCTCAAGCGGTGCAGCCATCCGTCCCCCTCTACTGCGCACCGACCACGATACCCGTCGATGCCTGAGTCAGACTCGATACCAGTCATAATAAAGCGCGGCAACAGGCCTCGCAAAGCGGCGATATGCCATCCAGCCGCCGACGGCATAATCAGACAAGTACGCTTAGAGCCAACCCTCGCGACAGGATCCAACTCCACAGCCTCCCCGACGCCGCTGACTCGTGCCACCCAAAGGGTCGGGGCATGCGTGCCGCTGCAACGCAAGGAAAAAAGCGCGGAAAGTCTCACCGCTTCAATCTCATGACCATGGCCTAAAGTCATGGGAGGAAACCACGAAGGCCCGCTCAATGAAATGAGCGGGCCTCGTATCGTCCTCTAGCCACGGCAACTACGTGCGGCTGGCTTCCTTGATGCGAGCAGCGCGCCCCGTTCGGCCACGCAGGTAGTACAACTTCGCCCGCCGGACGCGGCCGCGGCGCAGCACCTCGACCTTATCGATGCGCGACCCGTTGAACGGGAACGTCCGTTCGACACCTACGCGGTTTGAGGCGATGCGCCTCACAGTGAAATCGCCCGCTGCACCATTCCGGAGGCGAATGACCACGCCCTCGAACGCCTGAATGCGCTCACGCGTACCCTCGACGACGCGGACATGCACCTTCACCGTATCGCCCGGATTGAACGTAGGAATCGCCTCGTTGCGCGGTGGCGCCAGCGTGCGTAAGTCGATCGACATGTGAACCCTCGTATACAAGTGCTAGAGACATCTTGAAGCGGAGACCGCAGAAAGTCAGTCTAACGGCCTCTCGTTCATAGCGTCGAGCGACTCCAGCCACTCGTGCTCCTCGCGCGTGAGCTGCGCCGAGGCCAGCAGGTCCGGACGCCGAACCTTCGTCCGCAACAAACGCTGTCGCCGTCGCCATTTCGCGACCTCGCCATGGTGACCAGAAAGCAGTATCTCCGGCACCGTCCAGCCGCGGAACTCCGCCGGACGCGTGTACTGCGGATACTCCAGCAGTCCGTCTTCGAACGATTCCTCTTTGAGCGAGCCTGCGCTGCCCAGGACCCCCGGCACGAGACGAGACACGGCGTCCAACAATAACATGGCAGGCAGCTCGCCTCCCGAGACGACGACATCGCCGATGCTTACCTCGATGTCCACAAGGTGCTCACGCGCCCGTTCGTCAATCCCTTCGTATCGTCCACAGACAAGCAGCAGCCGGGGGTACTCAGCCAGCTCCGCCACGAGCGCTCGGTCCAACGGCCGGCCCTGCGGCGTCAGAAGCACCACTACTGCCCGCCGCTCCGCAAGCGGCTGCACTGCCTCGACAGCCGCGAACAACGGCTCCGGTTTCATGACCATCCCGGCACCGCCGCCGAAGGGGTAGTCGTCGACCGTCCGGTGTTTATCGGTCGCCCACTCGCGCAAGTCGTGCAACACCACCTCGATCAGCCCCGCGTCACGCGCGCGGCGCAGGATCGACTCATCGAGGGGGCCGGCAAACATGCCCGGGAACAGTGTCAAGATGTCGAAGCGCATGGACACCATTCTGGGGCACGGCGGCGCCGAGCGGCGAACACCACAGGGACTACCGGCCGCGCACCGCGTCGTTCAGTGCATCGCCCAGGAGCGCGAATGCGAACATCAGCGAAGTGACAACCGCCGCGGGGACGAGCAACAGGTGTGGGTTCGACTGGAATGTGCGTGCTCCGGATCCTTCGAACAACATCGCGCCAAACGACGGCGTCGGCGGCTGTACCCCTACGCCAAACCACGTCAGTAGAATCTCTGAGCCGGCGACTGCCCCGAGGACAGCCGAGACCTCGAGGATAATCAGGAACGAGACGTTCGGCAGCAGGTGTCTCCAGATAATGTGCATCGTGCTCCCGCCAATGGCCTGCGCGGCGAGGATGAAGTCGCGCTCACGCAACTGCAACACCTGCGCCCGGATCAATCGGGCCGTACCCACCCAGGAGAACAGCGCCAGCGCCCCGAAGACGGTGAAATACGAGGCTGTCCCCGAGTCGGCGATGCCGTCGAGGAAGGTCCGATCCTCAACCCACCCGACGAATTGGAGCACTCGTGGCAACAGCGTGGCGTTCAGCAGGATCAACATCGGCAGGCCCGGCAACGACGCGAAAACGTCGCCCACGCGCATGATGATGCTATCCACCCAGCCGCCTCGATAACCCGCAAGCAAGCCGAGCAGGTTGCCGAGGATTAGAGTGCCACTCAGCACCACGGCAGTCGTGACGATCAACGTCGTACGCGCCGAGTACAGCACCCGGCTGAACATGTCCCGGCCCAGGCGGTCGGTCCCAAACCAGTGGTCCGCGCTGGGCCCTTCGAGTCCACGTTCAAGATTTTGCTCGGTAAATGAGTACGGCGCGATGAGTGGCGCGGTGATACCCGCGCCGTAGATGACCGCGATGATCACCAGCGACATCATTGCCAGCCGCTTCTTGCGGAGCCGATCCCAGAGGAGAAGCCAGGGGTTGCGGGCGGCACGACGTTGCTGCTCGGCGGCTGCCACCGCCTCACTACCGTACTCGCTCGCCGCGATGGTCATACCACCGCCGCCTCGCCGAGACGCACCCGCGGGTCGATCCACGAGTACGCGATCTCCACGACCAGATTCATCACCACGAAGAGGAGTGCAACGATCACGGTTGTCGCGAGGATGACATCGTAGTCCCGGCTCACCACCGATTCAAACGTCAGCCGCCCGATCCCTGGAATCCCCAACAACGTCTCGGTAAAGAACGCACCTTCCACGATCCCGACGAGCGCGAACCCGACCACTGTCACAATCGGCATCAGCGAATTCGGCAGCACGTGCCGCATTGCCACCCGGCTTTCAGGCAACCCCTTCGCCCGCGCGGTCCGAATGTAGTCCTCCGTGTACACCTCAAGCGCGGTGACCCGGACCAGGCGCGCTACGCCCGCGAACCCAGGCAGAGTCAGTGCGATCAGCGGGATATAGAGATGCGGGTCCGGGATCGGTACAGCGATGACGCCGACGATCCACCAGATATCGAAGATACCATCCCATCCCCCCACGGGCAGAATGTCGGTCCGTACCGCGAAGAACCAGAGCAATGGGGGGATCACTACCACCACCGGTAGCGCTCTGAGAAACAGCAACGCTGAGATAATGAGCGGGTCAAGCCACGTACCGTGCAGCCACGCCGCCAATAGCCCCAGGGGTATCCCAAGGCCGAATACAACCAGCAACGCGACGAGTCCCAGCTGCGCCGAAATCCACATCTTCGGAAAGATCAGCTCACGGACCGTGTATCCCTGCTGCAGGTACGAATCGCCGAAATCACCACGGACGGCGCGGTCGAGCCACTTCGCGTACTGCTCGAAAATCGAGCCATCGAGCCCTCGTTCGGCTCGCACCCGGGCGAGCATTTCCGGATCCCGTAGCTGACCGGCGGCCACCGACACCGGGTCACCCGGACCGAACCTCGCGATGGCGAATGTCAGGAAGGAAACCGCCAGCAATGTGACGGGCAGCCACAGCAGCCGGCGCATAATGTAGCCGGCCACATCGTCCTCCTAGCGCTCAACGTCCACGAAGCGCAGCCTGGGGATCACCATCGGCGGCTCAATCCAGCCCTTCACGTCCTGGTTCACCACCACATGATTCTGGGCGAAATAGAGCGGCAGCACCGCCGCGTCCGCCAGGATGGCTTTCTCCGCGTCCTGGTACATCTTGAGCCGGATCCCTGCATCGCGCTCTACCCGAGCGCGCTCTAGGATGCTATCGAGCTGCGGATTCGAGTATTCGATGTCATTGAGCGAGGACTTCGAGTAGAACTTGAGGTCGAGTATGTTCTCAGGGTCTGGGTAGTCCATGATCCAGCCCGAGCTGAACATCTGCAGCCGCCCCGCATCGACGTCCGCGAAGAAGGTCGCCGCATCGGACTGCCGGATCTGGACATCGACGCCCAGTACGTTCTTCCATTGTTCGATGAACGCCTGTGTGTCTACGCTGCCCTCAGCCCCACCACCGATCTCGGTCAGCGTGATCGCCGGCACCTTCCCGGCGTATTTGGAGGCCGCCAGCGCCTTCTTAGCCTCGTCCGGATTGAACGACAGCGTCTTGTCGTCAGGGGTATAGCCCGGAAGCTCCGGCTGCAGTACCCCGGTCGCTGGCGCAAGCATGCCTGAGAACGTGACATCCGCGATTCGCTTCCGGTCGATCGCCAGTCCGAACGCCCTGCGGACGTTGACATCGTCGAACGGCGGCACATTGGTATTGAACGCGATGTACGCGATCGAGAACTCAGGTGTGACTTTGTACAGCCTGTTCAGCGGGTTGCTGGTGTCCCGTGCCCGGTCGATGTCGTTCACCGAGATCCCGGCCACGTCCAGCTCATCGTTCTCAAACCGCGTCAGCAGCGAGCCGCCTGCCAGCTCGAAGACCGCCTGCTTCACCTTCGGCGCGCCGAGATGATAGCGGTCATTCGCCTCCAGGATAATCCGTTCACCCAGTCTCCACTCCCGCAGCTTGTACGGCCCGGTGCCATTCGGCTGGCGCGTCCAGTTCTTAGGGTTTGACTGCGCCTGCTGGCAGTCGATGACGAATGCCGTCGGGTACGTCAACTTAGCAAGAAAGTACGGCTTGGGTGCATCGATAGTGAAACGGACGGTCCGGTCGTCCAGCACCTCGATGCCACTGATGTCTTTAGCGCTGCCGGCCATCTTTTCCCGCGCCCCTACGATGTCGTTGAGATACGCCGACGCGGTGCTCGACGCAAGCTCGCGGGACGCGGCCCGCTCCAGCGAGCATTTCACATCCTCCGCCTTCACAGGGCGGCCGTTGTGAAAAAAGATGTTGTCGCGGAGCTTGAATGTGTACACCTTGCCGTCCGGGCTGACATCGAACGACGCCGCGAGATCCGGGGCGATTTCAAGTTCTGGGGTGATGGTCATCAGCCCGCTGAATATCTCGACGATATACTGAGCCGAGCCAGCGTCGCCGGCGATGGCCGGGTCAAGCGAAATAGGGTCGGAGCCCGCGAGGCGCAATCGCCCGCTCGCGGCGGCGGTCGATCCCCCGCCGGAGCTGCCGCCTGTATCGGATTCGTCGTCGCCACCGCTCAGCAGCAAGACGGCTGAGAGTCCCCCGACCAGCAATACGAGACCCGCCAGCACCCCCAGCAGTATCGCGAGAGTGCGGTTTTGACCGCTCATCGACCGGCTCCGCTTCTATGCCTGTATCTGTCTAACGAACGTGGGAGTGGCAGCGGTTCTGTCCGCGCATCATACAGCAGCCTCAGGCCGGGAGGCGGACTGTGCGATGGCGATGTGGACCTCATCGAGCTGTCGCTTGCTCACGGGCGAGGGCGCGCCGGTCATCGGGTCGGAAGCTGATTTTGTCTTGGGAAACGCGATTACCTCGCGGATGTCGCGCTCTCCAGCGAACAGCGCGACGGTGCGGTCGATGCCCGGGGCAATGCCGCCGTGCGGCGGGGCGCCGAATGTGAACGCCTCCAGCATGTGCCCGAACTTTGCCGTCGCTTCCTCCTCACCCATCCCGAGCCGTGCAAGGACGCGCATCAATAGCTCGCGGCGATGGATACGGATAGACCCCGACCCAATCTCCTGCCCGTTGCACACGATGTCGTACGC
>CAYGHU010000067.1:0-2304 GCA_964349785.1 uncultured Dehalococcoidaceae bacterium
CCAGGGGGAACGCCGGAGCATGGGGACGAGGGGGTTGAGCGCGGCGACGAACACGAAGGCCGGGAGGAAGATGGCGACCGTGGCGAGGAGTGCGCCGGGCACGCCGCCGAGGATGTAGCCGACGAACGTCGCGGTCGTGAAGACGGGGCCGGGGGTGAACTGGCCGACGGCGACGGCATCGAGCAGCTGCTGGTTGGTGAGCCAGCCGAGGCGCTCGACGAAGTCGTTGCGGAGGAAGGCGAGCAGGACGTAGCCGGAGCCGTAGAGGGCGGAGCCGATCTTGAGGAAGGTCAGAAACAGCGTCGCGTGGCTGTAGCCGGAGACGGCCGCCGAGGCAGCGAGCGGCATCGAGACGCCGGCCGCCGGAATAAGGGCAGACATCGCCTCGCGGTTGGCGCGCGGGCGGCGCGCATTCCTCGCCAGCATGACGAGCAGGCCGGCGCCGAACAGCAGTGCGATCTCGTTCACACCGAGGAGGTAGAGGCCGAGCACCATCGCCCCGACGGCGGCAAGCAGCCAGGTGCGCAGCGCGGTGCGGCCAAGGCGCCAGAGCGCCTGCGCGACGATGGCGATGACGACGGGCTTGATGCCGTAGAGCAGCCAGGTCACCTCGGGAGTGGAGCCGTACTCGACGTAGACCCAGGCGAACGCCATGACGATGAGCATCGCGGGCAGGATGAACAGCGTCCCGGCGACGATGAGCCCGCGCCAGCCGGCGCGGACGAAGCCGAGGTGAATGGCCATCTCGGTGGAGTTGGGGCCGGGGATGAGGTTGGTCGCGCCGAGGAGGTCGAGGAAGTGCTGCTGGCTGACCCAGCCGCGCCGCTGCACGACCTCGTCCTGCATCATGGCGATGTGCGCGGCCGGGCCGCCGAACGCGGTGATGCCGAGCCTGAGGAAGAGCGTCGACACCTCGCGCAGGCGGCCGGGGACACGGTCTTCCGAGGCCATGAGCCGCTCCCTTCAGAGCGTTCGTTCCGCAACTCCTGGCGTGACTCGTAGCCCCGGCGCGGACCTTTACTACACCATTACAAACGTCTGCTATACCGGGCATTGAGACCCCGCTGTTCCCCGGATATGGCTACGTCGCGGCCCTATTGCGCAGCGACGCGGGAGGAGTGAGGTAGACACTCAGTCTGACGTGCGCCGGACTATGAGTGTTGTCGCATGTCATGATAAGGACGCAGAGCAGATTGCTAGCGAGCCGGGCGGGCGCGGCGCACGACGAAGGGGCCCTGTGTCATTGATGCGCGCCGAAGGTTCAGCCTCGTTCGCCGTGACGTCGCCCCCCGCGGCCTCGGCCGAGGCCGCCGAAGCGCGCACCGCCACTTCGTACCGCCTCAGCCGATCCGCGCGCCTGCGCGCGCACTGGCCTCTCGGCGCCATCCTGACTGTGTTCGCATTGTCGATGCTGATCGTCCCCACGCTAGCCGACGTGACCATCAGCGACGACTGGGTGTACATGCGTTCGGTCCGGATCCTTGTGGAGGAGCATAAGCTCGAGGTGCATCCGCTCGTCAGTTCACACCTCGTGTTCCAGGTGCTGTGGGGCGGACTGTTCGGGAGCGTGTTCGGCGTAACGGCGGGCGTGATGCGGCTGTCCATCGTCGTGCTCTGGCTGCTCAGTGGGGTCGCGTTCTACTGCCTGGTCTGGGATCTCACCGCCAGGCGCGCGCTCAGCGCGCTTGGCACGGCCATTTATCTGTTCAACCCCCTGGGCTACGTACTCGCGTTCACCTTCATGACCGACGCACCGTTCACCGCGCTGCTGGTGATCTCGACGTACTGCACCGTCCGAGGTCTGCGTGGCGGGATCAGCGACGGGTGGATCATCGCCAGTGCGGCCGCCGCCGCCTGCGCGTTGCTGGTGCGCCAGCCCGGCGTGTTCATTCCTGTCGGTGTGCTGGCCGCGCTCGTGCTCACGCGCCGGCTCTGGTTCAATCCCCGTTCCCTGGTCGTCGCGATCGAGGTCGGCGCGTTACCGCTGCTCGCATACGCCGGGTATTACTGGTGGCTGCACAACATCAATGGCGTCCCTGTCACACAGACGCTCATGCAGTCGCAACTGCTCGACGGCGGCTGGAACGCGTTCACCACGCAGACGGAGCGGCTCGCGGCGATCGAGGCAGTCTACATCGGTCTCTTTGTGTTGCCGCTGACGCTGGGCGCTGCCATAGGCATCCGGCGGCTGGTCCTGAGTCTATCGACGCGCGCGTGGGTGTCCATCGTCATCTGGCAAACGTTAGTGATCGCGGGCTTCGCGGCGCTGCGCGCGCTCGATATGCACATGCCGTACATCCCGCA
>CAYGHU010000067.1:2404-5928 GCA_964349785.1 uncultured Dehalococcoidaceae bacterium
TCGCGGGCTTCGCGGCGCTGCGCGCGCTCGATATGCACATGCCGTACATCCCGCACTTCATGAGCGTCGCGGGCGAATGGTTGTTTACGGCCCTCACACTGCTCTGCGCCACGTCCGCGGTCGGCGTTGGCTTCCTCCTGATACGCGCCTTCGACGCCGACCGTAGAATTGGGCCGGGCATCGCGGTGGTGCTCGCGGCGCTGGCCTGCCAGGCCGTGGCGGCGGTACTCGTGTCGACGCACTTCCGCTTCTGGATGATCGGGGGCGTGCCTTCCCCATCGCTCGACCGCTACCTGCTGCCGCTTCTGCCCCTCGCGCTGGCCGCCGTGTTGTGGGCCGTGCGCAACGTCGAGATCCATCTGCCGCTCGCCTGGTACGTTACGGCGGTGCTCGCGGTCTTCGCCGTCGTCGGTACCCGGGACAACATCGTCTTCCACCAGGCGAACTGGGACCTCGCGCGCACCGCCGTCGCTTCCGGCATCCCGCTGACGAAGCTGGACGCGGGCGGGTCCTGGACTGGCTTCTACCTCGGCGAGCGTTCGTACAGCGAGGTTGGCATCGTCCCCACGTACGACGGCCGCTGGTGGCTCAGCCTGTATGGGTCCGTCATCGACCCTGAATACGTCATATCCGCCGCCGAGCTGCCTGGCTACACCACCATCAGTGCGCACCCCTACAGTCTGTGGCTCGACACCCGTCCCACAACGCTGTACCTCCTGCACCGCGATGAGCCGCCGCAGCCGCCGTAACTCCCGGCGCCCGCGCCGAGCGCGGTTCACGCGCGAGCAGGCCTCGTACGTACGCCGTTGGCACCTCACGATGGTGCCAATAACAGAAGGGCGCCCATTGTCCAGCCGAAGCCTACGAGGACTCATCCACGTTCTCTTGAACACGCGCGCCGCGCGTTTCCTGGGCGTTGGGGTCACGGCGACCGCGATCGATTTGCTCATCTTCAATCTGGCGATCGCCGGGGCCGCCGACCCTTCTCGCGAACAAATATTGATCGCGAACACGTTCGCCTTCGCCTGCGCCACGCTTGTGGGCTACGCGCTGAACGCGCGGGTGACGTTTCGCGCGCATAGCGACCGGCGGTCGGTCGTCCGTTACATTGCGGTCGCCATCGTCGGCGCGGGCGTGTACGACGGCGCGCTCGTGACATTGATACATGCGACTGACGCAGAGGGCTTTGTGGCGCTCAACCTCGCCAAGCTCACCGCTGTCTCGCTGTCGGCCGTATGGAACTTTCTTGGGTTCACCTTCTTCGCATTCCGCGAGGACCGGCCGGAGACACGGGTGGCACAACACGAGGCTGGGCTGTGACCCGGGACATCGCGACGCTTGCCGTGGTCATTCCCGCGTGGAACGAGGAGCTTCGCATTGGCGCCACGCTCGATTGCCTGCTGGCTGACGGTGCGGCCCTGGACATCGAGGAGGTGATTGTCGTGAACGACGGCAGCACCGATGGCACGGCCGCGGTGGTCCGCGAACGCGCTGCCAGCCATCACGGCGTCCCTCGTATCCGTCTCATCGAGCACGACCAGAACCGGGGCAAGGGGGCCGCGTTGCGCACGGGATTAGGCGCCGCCACCGCACCGCTCGTCGGCTTCATCGACGCCGACCTCTCCGTCGGCCCCGCATCGTTCGCCGAGGCCTCGCGCATGATTGCGTCCGGCGCGGATGTCGTCGTCGGCTACCGCGTCTCAGCCGACGGGCGGACAGACGGGGCCGGCCAGCCCGCGCTCCGCAGGATGCTGAGCCTGCTCTTCAAACGCGTGCAGCGCCGCATCACCGGCCTTCCCATCCGCGACACACAGTGCCCGTTCAAGCTCTTCACGGGCGATGCCGTGGCGCGTGTGCTCCCTCATTGCACCGCCAACGGCTGGGGGTTCGACGTGGAGGTGCTGCTCATCGCCTCTCGCGCCAGCCTGCGCATCGAGGAGATACCGGTGCAGTGGCAATTCGTGGGCGGCTCCACCGTGCGCGCGAATCCGCGTACGGTCTGGCGCACGCTCCGCGAGCTCATCGCAATCCGCCGCTTACACGGATCGGCCTGACACATGCAATCCGCCGAGATCGAACGCCTGGCGCACTTCGAGGAGTGGTACTGGTGGCATCGCGCCCGGCAGGCGATCGTTGCCCGCCTGCTCGACCGTTACGTCGAGGGCCCGCGGGGACGTGTGCTGGATGTCGGCTGCGGCGCGGGCGCCACTTCGGTCGTCGCCGCCGGTGGCGGCAGCCTGCTGGGCGTCGACCTGGGCGCTGAAGCCACGACCGCTGCCCGCGCACGAGGCATTGAGGTGGCCCGCATGGACGCCACGGCGCTCGGCACACGCGAAGGCGCTTTCGACCTGGTCGTGGCGCTGGACGTACTCGAACACCTCGACCGCGACGCCGACGCCGCCCGCGAATTGCTCCGCACGTTGCAGCCGGGCGGCTCCCTGCTCGTCACGGTGCCCGCGTATCAGTGGCTGTGGAGCAGCCACGATGTCGCGCTGGGGCACCGCAGGCGCTACACCCAGGGCCGCCTGCGCACGCTGCTCGCCTCCGCGGGGTTCGAGGTACAACTCTGCTCCTACGTTATGACCGCCGTGCTCCCCGCGGCCGCCGCCGTCCGCCTGTTCGAGCGCCTGCCAGGGCGTCATCCCGCCCCTGACAGCGCGGAAAGCGGCTACATCCCGCTTCCCCGCTGGCTGAACTCGTGCCTGGCCTGGCTAGTCAGCCTCGACGGCCACCTCGCTGGACGGGTGCCGCTGCCCGGCGGCCTGACGGTCGTCGCCATCGCGCGCCGCCCGTCCTGATGTCAGTCGGCGGCGAGCGCGCGGTAGAGGGAGGTGAGGCGGCGCGGCAGCTGCTCGATGTCGTCAACGACCTCGTAGCCGACGTCGCTGCACATCTGTTTCATGTAGTCGTGGCCTTCTTTGTCGACGGTGATCAGGAAAGGGACGATGCCGGAGCGCTTCGCCTCCATGAGGGCCTGGTGCGTATCGTGGACGGCGTATTCCTTCTCAGTGCGGTCGCGGCCGTAGCCATGGTCCTGGGGCCGTCCGTCTGAGACGAGGATCAGTATCTTCACTTTCGCGTCGTACTCATTGAGCTTGGCGATAGTGTGGCGGACGGCCGGGCCCATGCGCGTGGAACGGATGGGCTGGATCTTGTCGATGCGGCGGCGGACGCGGTCGCCGAACTTCTCGTCCAGCCCCTTGATGACGTGGTACTCGACGTTGTCGCGGCCGTAGCCGGAGAAGCCGTAGATGCCGTAGGAGTCGCCGATGGCCTCGAGGGCCTCGACGATCATGACGAGCGACTCCTTCTCGAGGTCGACGATGCGCTTCGGCGGGTCGACCGCGAGGCGCGCGCGGCGCTGGGAGAGCCACTGGAAGTAGTTCCGCGGGTCGCCGTTGAACTCGTCGTCATCGATGTAGTCGATGCGCTGCTTCTCGATCTCCTCGTCGGTGGAGGCCGACATATCCATCAGGAAGGCGACCGCGACGTCGCGTTCGACCTTGTTGCGACGCCAGTAGACC
>CAYGHU010000067.1:5938-8746 GCA_964349785.1 uncultured Dehalococcoidaceae bacterium
GGCCGACACCGGCGCGCTTGTCGACGATGAACTCGATGGCGCGGTCGAGGTCGATCTCCTCGCCGTCTTCGAGGCGCTTGATGCGGCGGAAGCTCTCCGGGCGCATCAGCTCGAACTGGCGGCGGGTCTCGGTGACGAGGCCGTGGTGCCGCTTGAGCGTGTCCTCGTAATATTGCGTGTCACCCTCTTCGCCCAGGCGCTCACCGACGCGGCACCAGCGAGGCCGGTAGTCGGACGCGCGGAAGTCCCACTCATCGTAGTAGGTCCACTCGATCTCCATTTCGAGGGGTTCCTCGTCGCCCTCGCCGGCGCCGGGCTGGTCCGGGCTACCTTCCTTCATCCCCTTCTGGCTCGACGGAGGAGTCGCGGCCTCCTTCTCGAGGTTGTCGAGGAACATGCCCATGGACTCGGCGAACTCCGCCTCGACCATCTCGGAGATATTGATCTCGGCGGACTTCTGCAGCAGTTCCATGAGCTGCTCGCGCGTGAGCTGCGAGGCCTGCCCGTCCGTGTCGTCGCTCTGCTGCTTCAACCTCATGAGCAGCTGCACGAGCTCCGGCTTGAAGTCGCCGCGGAAGTCCGGCTGCGGCGGCGGTTCGAAGTCGACTTCCTCGCCGTGGGGCATGGGGGCCATATCGCCCTGGCCAGCTGGCATCGAGGGCAGGACCTGGAGCATCTCCTGGCCGGGCGGCACCCAGTCCTCGTTGGCGAACGGGTTCACGATGTTGGGGATGCGTTCGATGAGGTCGTAGAGCGCGGCGGCGACTTCAGCGGAGTCCTGCACGAGAGCGCCCGGTTGCTCGACGACAGCGAGCGCGGCAAGGCCGTCGCTGAGGATATCGTTCAGCTCGCGGGGCCACAGGATGCGGTCGTGGCGGCCGAGCGAGGCGCGCAGCAAATTCTCGGCGAACGCCTGACGCAGGGCCATGGTACGGATATCCGGCCGGCGGTCCGCCTCGAAGGACTGGAGCCGCCGCAGCCAGGCGCGGATGCCGCCGTACTCCCGCGAAACCCAGGCGTCGATGCGGGTGTCTTCGACGATGGTGAACAGCGCGGCGATGACCTCGCGCTCCTCGAAGAGGTCGTAGAGACGCTCCATCGAGGTGATGACGGGGTGGTCGCGCGGCGGCAGCGCGGCCTCGCGTTCCGGCAGTGTGAGCGGCGCGTGGACGCCGGGCACGCCAAAGCGGAAGGCAAACGAGCCGAACTCGATGCGCCCGGTCTGGTGCGTGGTGAAGACCTTGTAGCACTGGAAATTCGCGGCCTGGTCCGGGAAGGAACCGACGAACGGCGGCAGGTAGATCGTGGTGCCCTCGGTAGTGGCGACCGATTCAGTGACCCAGCCGATGCCTTTGTCGACCAGCTCTTCGGCGGAACGGATCGAGACTTGCTCGCCGGTGAGGGCCTTGGCGTACATGCGCAGCAGCGCGCCCACGCTGCTGAGTTCGACCCGGGCGGACAGCGAGGCGAGGGCCTGCTCAGCGCGGACAGACTCGAGACGGAAGTAGGCTTCCGCGCCCTCGATATTGCCGTCCTCGAACAGGAGCCGGTTGCCCGGCTCGACCCACTGGCCAAGCTGGTCGGTGGTGAGGCGGACCAGGACGACGGGCGCGGAGCAGAGCAGCGACATCGCCGCGACCGGGCTGCCCTTCGCGATATGCGCCGCGACGCGCAGCAAGACCGGGTGTTCGGCGGCGGGGACGCTGCCGAGGGCTGTAGCTGCCTCGACGAACTGCGGGAAGCCGTTCCGGCCGCCGGCGACGACCACACTCGAGGCGATGTCGAGGAAGGCCTCGCGTTCGTCCGGTTCGATATGGTGGATCAGGTCGGGGCCGCGCTCGAAGTACAGCCTGGTGTCCGCCCACGAGGCACGGGTAACGACACGTGCGAAGCGGAGGAACGGTTCGCGGTCGGCCGGGAGCAGCCCGGCGAACAACGCGGGCGACGCCTCCAGGCAACTGGTGGCGAGCTGGTAGGAGCGGTCGGACAGCTGGTCGACGACCTCGACCAGCTCCTCCAGCGCGTGCAGGGTCAACGATTCGAGGAGCCGCGGGCTGAGCTGATAGAAGAGGGAGGCGAGCGCGACGGACTTCCAGTTGCCTCGATGCAGGCGCTCACCCATGCGCGCCCAGCGGCCGATGTCGCTCTGTCCGGCATGACGGAGGGCGAGCTCTTCGCCCATGATGCCGCCGCTGTCGCCGCGCTCCGGAGGGAGCAGCGGGATCACCTCGGGCGCGGCGCGCAGAAAGGCGGCGGCGACCACCGGCGAACTGTCGGCGATGCGTGCCGCGGTCTCAGCGCAGTACATCACCAGGCGGAAGGGCAGCTGGCCGGCGATGGCCGGGCCGGCGCGGAAGTACTCGATGGCGGCTTCCCAGGAACGGAGGGAGCGGCTGGCCAGGTCGACTCCGGCTTCCACCCAGCGCTCCAGGTCCTCCGGAGCAAGCACCGGCTCGAGTGCGCGGGCAGCGGCGGCAAAGTCGTCCGGCAGCGACGGCCCATAGCCGCGGAGGGCGGCCTCGTGCCGGCTGATGAGTCCGTCGGCGGCGCTCATGGCTTCACGTTATGCGGCTTGTGCACCGGATCATCGTACACGTCGAAGACGACCTCGCCGCTCTGCGTGTCGAGGATGGCGTACGACGACCGGAAGCCGTTCGATGGGTCGCGGGGCTGGCCGGCAGAGCCGGGGTTGATCACCAGTGTGCCGTTGATCTGTTGCGTCATGGCGCAGTGGGTGTGCCCGTGGACCACGTAGTCGGCCCCCAGGTCGCCGAATTCTTTCATCAGGGCATTCTGCGGATAGACGTA
>CAYGHU010000068.1:0-5010 GCA_964349785.1 uncultured Dehalococcoidaceae bacterium
GCGTGACGGCCTTGTCATTGGAGTCAAAACCAAGGATGTAGTCGACACCTTGCAGCGTGCTGTAGATCTGGTTGGTGACGGAGTAGCCGACGGTATCGCCAGTCGAGAACGCGGCGCTGATGATGAGCGTCGATAGCATTAACCCAACGACGATGAGCACGGTCTGGGCCGGGCGGCGAATGGCGTTCCTGAGCCCCATCCGAACCAAGAGCATGTGGCGGACGCCGATCCAGGCGATGACCGCGAAGGCGCAGCCGAGCAGGATGAGCAGCGCCACCATAATGCTGTTCAGGGGGATCCCGAAGAGGTTATCCAACGCCTGCGCCTTCGTTGACTACTTCGCGCGCAATTCGGCCGTCCTGCATATAGATAGTGCGGTGGCAGCGGGCGGCGATGCTGGGGTCGTGGGTCACGATGACGAACGTGAGTCTGTGCTCCTCGTTGAGTTGCTTCATCAGTTCCATGATGTCGTCCGCGGTGGCTGAATCGAGGTCACCAGTGGGCTCGTCCGCCCAGACGATAGCTGGCTGGTTCACCAGTGCTCGTGCGATTGTCACGCGCTGTCGTTGACCGCCTGAGAGCTGTCCCGGCTTGTGGCGGGCCCAGTCCTCGAGCGCCACCCTGCGCAGAGCCTCAATCGCTCGCTGTCTGGACTCTTTCGCCGATGTGCCGGAGACCAGGAGCGGCAACTCGACGTTCTCCACGGCCGTCAGCACCGGGAGCAGGTTGTAGAATTGGAAAATGAACCCCATGCGGCGTGCCCGATAGGCGGTCTTCGTATTGTCATCGAGAGTGCTGATGTCGGTGCCTTCGATGAGCACCTGGCCCTCGGTGACGTCGTCGATACCGGAGAGGCAGTTCAGGAGGGTGGTCTTGCCGCATCCGGACGGGCCCATCACGGCAACCATCTCGCCTCGGCCCACAGTGAGGGAGACCCCCTGAAGTGCGTGTATCTTCACCGCTCCGGTGTCGTAGTCCTTTACAAGGTTGGTGACTTCGATAATCCGGTCCGGCGTGTCACTTGTCACGGCCGCTCCTGTCATGATCGCGAGTCCACGCAATGGAGTTTTCGAATCGGCGGGGCGGCGGGATCGCCCAGTGAGGGGTAGGGCCGCTGTGTGCGGTTCGAACGCACCCCATCAAGGTATACACCGGATTGAAAACGTACAATGAGCGGAGACGATACGAGCAACGATGAGAATGGGGAGTATCAGTGGCGCTGGGAGTAGTGCTCGTCGTCATTGGGGCGATATTCTTGCTGGAGTCCCTCGACATCATCGATGCGGGCATCAACGAGTTGTGGCCCGTCATCCTGATCGCCATCGGGCTTGTGATCGTATATGAGCGGCTGCGCCGCCACTACCAGCGACGATGAGCTGGCGAGCGAAGGACGTCCTACCGTTTACTGTCGCGGGGTACCTGGTTGTCCTTGGCGCGATCTACCTATTCGACAGTCTGGGGGTACGTTCGTTCGGGATCGCCGGTTCGATCGGTGTTGCGGTTGGCCTTCTCTTTGTAACGGCGGGGATCCTGTCGTCCATCGCGGCGTGGCGCGTGCGGCGTTTCACGAGGCGACTCCGGCGCGCGGTCGGACACGTCCGGTCGGACGCGTCGGGCTGGACGGTGGACGATGCGGTCGTGTCGACGGTCTTTGGCGACATCTCGCTGGACTTGCGCCAGGCGGGCTTGCCGGAGGGTGAGACGCATCTGACCTTGCTCTGCTGGGTGGGGACAATCCAGGTGCGCGTGCCTCGCGATGTCGCAGTCGATATCACCGCGCAGGCGATCATTGGGACCGTCGATGTCCTCGGTCGGCGTGAGGAAGGCATTGTGCGAGACATCCATGTGCAGAGCGAGCGGTACGAGGAGCACCCTCGGCGGCTGCAGATGCGTCTCTCGACCTTCGTCGGCGAGCTACTGGTGGTGGATGGCCAAGGAACAGGCTAGGAGCGGAGCGGGCAAGTCTCGCAGCGCTCGTGGGACGGCCTCGCGGTTTCGATGCCGGCAACTTCCTTGAGCAGACGCCGCGTTGTCCACAGCGGCAGGCCGATGACGGAGCACATGCAGCCTTCGTAGGCGGCGACCGGAGCAAACGTCTGGTCCTGAATCGCGTACGCCCCCGACTTGTCGAGGGGCGCGCCGGTGGCGACGTATCGCTCAATCTCCTCGTTGGTGTATGGGCGCATGGTGACATGCGTGACCGCCGAACCCGCTGCTTCATGGCCGTCTCCCACAATCGCCACACCACTGACTACCCGGTGTGTACGTCCGCGCAGCGACTGGAGAGTTTCAGTGGCCTCAGCGCCGCTGGCGGGCTTTCCGAAGAAGCGGCCGTCCAGCGTGACGAGTGTGTCGGCGCCGATGACGGCCGCGCCGGGCTCACGGGCGGCGACGGCCCTCGCTTTGCGCAGGGCCAACTCCATTCCGAGGCGTTCAGGGTCCCTTTCCTCAGACGACTCGTCTACATCCGCTGGGATCACCTCGAATGCGAGGTGGAGCATCGCGAGGAGTTCAGGGCGACGGGCGGAGCCGGAGGCGAGGATGACCCTCACTCCTGTGGGATATCGAGACGGTCGAGCGTGCTGATGCATTCGATGTGCTGGGTGTGGGGAAACATGTCGATCGGTTGTACCTCGATGAGGCGGAAGCCAGCGTCGACCAGCAGGCGGAGGTCGCGCGCGAGGGTGGCGGGGTCGCAGGACACGTACACGAGGCGCTTTGCCTCGGACGCGGCGATCACCTCGATCACGGCCGGCTGGAGTCCCGCGCGGGGCGGGTCGACGACGATCACATCCGGCGCTGGCCGCAGGGTGGGCAGGACTTCTTCGACCGTGCCAATGACGCGTGAGACGTTCGTCAGTCCGCTGAGGTTTACTTCGCCATCGTCGCCGGCGGCGGCGGACCATTCGATGGTGAATACCTGGGCGACATGCTGCGCGAGCAGCGCAGCGAATGTGCCCACACCGGCGTAGGCATCGACGGCGACGGCAGGCCGAGCCTCCGTCGCGCGAGCGACGACGAGCTCGGCCAGACGTTCAGCCTGACGTGTGTTGATCTGGAAGAACGCGGGCGATGAGACGCGGTAACGCACGCCTCGCAGTATCTCTGTGTAGTGTGGCTGTCCGCTGCGTGCGTGACCGGTGCGTCCGGGACGCCAGTGCAGCTTCGGCTGCACCAACAGGTCACCGGTGTTCTCGCCGACGCGTACGCTGAGCTGGCTCGTCTGCATCGTGCGGCCCTGCACCTCGCGCAGGATTTCGTTCACCCTAGGGTGCGCAATCTCGCAGCGGTCGATCCGCAGGAAACGGTGAGTCCCATGCTCCATAAAGCCAACGTCTCCATCGCGGCGGACCGTGAAGCGGAGATGGTTGCGATACGCCCAGGGCTCGCGCATACCGATCATCTCGCGGATGGGGGCATCCTCGAACCGGCCGATGCGCCGCAGTTGTTCGCGCACGATCCCGGCCTTGAGCCGGAGCTGCTCGCCGTAGTCGATGTGCTGCAGCTGGCAGCCGCCGCAACGACCGAAGTACTGGCAGCGCGGTTCGACACGCGCGGGTGACGCCTCGATCACGCTGACCGTGGTCGCTTCGATGTAGGAGCTTTCTTCCTTCGTGATCTCGGCGATGACGCGCTCGCCCGGGATGGCGAACTCGACGAAGACGACGCGGCCGTCGGGGGCGTGGCCCAGCGCTTTGCCGCCGGCGGCGAACCCCGTGAGTTGGAGCTCGATCGGCTTGCGAGGCTGGTCATGGACGCGCGCTTTCCGGCGGCGACGCTTCGCTGTGATGGTCTTCGGCGAATCCAGAGTGGTCATCTATCCAGCCTATCGGCGGAAGGGGCGGGAGGCCAGCCGGCTACACATGTAGGATTGTCTCATAAGGAGCCGCCGATGCTCGCGAGACGTCCGATTGCCCCGCCAATGCCGCTTGCCGACCTGGTACGTGAGGTTGTGTCGATCCCGACGGCGTCATACCTCGAAGGTGGGGTGCGGGCGTACATCCGAGGCTTTGCCGAGCAGCGTGGGCTTCAGTATGCCGAGGATGTGTATGGCAACGCGTGGGTGCGTTACGAGCGAGGCAGGGCAAGGCGGCCACTCGTCCTCGGGGCACACATGGACCATCCAGGCTTTGCCGTTACGGGGGTCCGAGGGCGACGCCTCGACCTGGAATTCCGTGGCGGCCTATCAGCGGAGTACGGCAAAGGCGAGCTGGTGCGGCTATACCGGGCGCACGGCCTGGAGGAACTCGGTGCGGCGCGCATCACCTCGGTGCGGGCGGAGCGAGGCCGTATCGCGGGTGCGATGGGACAGCTTGAGCGCGGATCGACCGCGGAGGCGGGCGACCTGGCTCTGTGGGACGTGCCGGTATTCCAGTTGCGAGGACAGGTGGTGCATGCGCGCGCCTGCGACGACTTGGCTGGATGTGCCGCCGTCCTCGCGACGCTGGACCGTACGGCAAGCGCGCGGATGCCGGGGACGCTTGTGGGGCTGTTCACGCGTGCCGAGGAGGTTGGCCTGCGTGGAGCTTCGGCGGCGGCCCGTCAACGACTGCTGCCGGAGGGCGCGCTGGTCGTCGCGGTCGAGACATCGTCGATGGCCGGAGGCCGGGCGGAGCAGGGGGCCGGGCCGATCATACGTGTGGGAGATGCGACCCATGTATTCTCGCCCCGGATGACGCAGTGGATGACGGCGCTGGCGCAGGAGATCACCGAGCTCGACTCGACATTCCGCTATCAGCGCAAGCTGATGGACGGCGGCGTGACTGAGGCGACCTCGTACGACCTGTACGGGTATGAAACGGGCGCGGCCTGTATCGCGCTGGGGAACTACCACAACGCGGGTGCGGGCGGGCGCGTTGCCGCTGAGACGGTGCATCTGGGCGACCTCGAAGGGCTGGTGCGGCTCTTCGTGCGGATGTTGGAGACCGTGCCGCGTTACGAGCGATACCTGCCGCAGCTGTTGCGCAGTTACGACCGGCTGGCGCGGGAAGCTGCGCCGCTGTTGCGGCG
>CAYGHU010000068.1:5110-6943 GCA_964349785.1 uncultured Dehalococcoidaceae bacterium
CGTCTTTGGCGCTGCTTCCATCGTACTCGGTTGGCTTGCGGCTCAGTTCGATACGTTCCCTCTCGACGAGCCGACCAGTCGTTGGATCAACCGATGGGGCGACTGGTACGAGCCGGTCGGGACGCTGACGAACGACCACGTCATCCTCCTCGCGTTTGTCGCAGCGCTGCTCGCGATGGGCATGCTCGCCGCTCGCGGGTCATGGAGTGGGGCGCTGCTGTTCCCGCTGGTTGCCACTCTGCGCGTCTTGCCAGCGAACTCAAAGCCATGGTTGGACGGCCGCGCCCGGCCGATCTCGATATACGCGATTGGTAGTGGGTGGGAGTGCGTTTCCCAGCGGGCACGTGATGACGGCGACAGCGATCTTCGGTCTGTGGTTCGTGCTCGCACCGGAGATCGTCCCGCGCCGACTGGTCGTGCCCGTGCGCATCACGGCGGCGAGCGTGATCGTGCTGCATTCAATCTCACGAGTCTGGGAAGGCGTCCACTGGGTGTCTGACACATATGGCGGTGTGATCTGGGCCTCGACCATGCTCGCTCTGCTCATGGCTTTGAGGCCCGCGATACGACGCCTGCTGCCCGGCCGTGACGGCACCGGCCCTGCGTAGCCCTGCATTTCCGTCAGTCGCTATCCTGTTCGAGCACTGCCCATACCGCCGCCTCCGTGTCCGGGTGTACGTGCCCTTCCCGCAGCAGCCGGGTCAGCAGACGGCCGTCGAAGCCTTTGTCCCGCATGCAAGTGCGCAACGCCTCTCTGCGTGGCGCTGAATCAAGGACGGCGGCGAGTAAGAGCTCCCATTCGAGCGGGGTGGCGAGCACGGTAGCGCCCTCCACCTCGATACGCGCGCGTGCATCCCAGAGCGAGGGGATGTCCATCGGCGAGAGCGACTCGTAGCGGCCGTGGAAGACCGGATTGGCGAACACGAAGACCGGGACGTGGCCGCGCATGAAGTGGAGCCGCTGGGCGGCGAGGTACGCGCCGCGTCCCCAGGTGGAAGGCATGTCCAACATCTCCGCGAGCGTGTGCAACGCCGACTCGGTGGCCATGAATTCGAGATTTGTGGAGGTCGTACCGGCACCCTGGAGGCGGCAGGAGGTTGCACCTATCAACGCCCACGGGTCACCGCCCGCGGCTTCCTCGACCACGCGCACCAGAGGGCCGAGGACCGCGTCCTGCATCGCGTGTGGATCGAGTGCTTTCTCGGTGCTAACGCCCGCTACTCCTGCGTGATTCAGACGAGGTGATACACGGATCATACGTGCTGGGTGGGGTACGCGCTTGCGGGTCGAGGTGCGAGAGTGTGAGTATCGCGTTGGAGGAGGCCCCGTGCCAAAGCAGGTCACGAACGTTGCATCCGACGACGCGCTGACGACGATCTACCGTCTTTCCCATGACGAGGATGAAGAGGTGATCGCCGCGCGTGTGGCCGACCGGCTGGGTATCAAGCCGGCCTCGATCGCGGGGATGTTGTCGAGGTTGCGACGTGACCAGCTTGTCAACATCGACGGGCGCAAGCGGATCTCGCTGACGAAGACGGGATTCGCACGCGCCGAGCAGATGGTGCGCCGTCATCGCCTCGCTGAGTGCCTGCTGGTCGACGTGCTCGGGCTGGAGTGGTGGCGCGCGTACGAGGAGGCGCACCTGATGGAGCACTCGATCTCCGATGTCACGGAGCCGCTCATTGTGGAGAAGCTGGGCTCACCTACCCGGTCTCCGTTCGGGTATCCGATCCCGGGATCGTCGCATCGACACCCATTGTCGAAGCTCCATCTGTCCGATCTGCCGGCTGGCGCCACGACGACGGTTGAACGGGTGTACGAGGAAGACGAGGA
>CAYGHU010000068.1:7043-8686 GCA_964349785.1 uncultured Dehalococcoidaceae bacterium
CCGCTCGGACCACGGTCCAAGGGACGATGTGGTCTCGTGTACGCAGGAGCATCTCATCGCGGGCGGCGCTGTACGGTTTCCAGAACTCCTGCGCCTTCGCGTCGAGGGAGCTGACTTTCCACTGCGTCAGCGGGTCGCGCTCGCGCGCTTCGAGGCGTTGCTTCTGCTCGTCCTTCGAGATGTCGAGGTAGTACTTGAAGAGGCGGATGCCGGAGCGGACGAGCATGTGCTCGAAGCTCAGGACGGACTCCATGAACTCGTCATACTGCGCATCGGTACAGAAGCCCATGACGCGCTCGACGCCGGCGCGGTTGTACCAGGAGCGGTTGAACAGCACGAGCTCGCTCGCGGCGGGCAGGTACGGCACGTAACGCTGGAAGTACCATGTCGTCTCGTCGCGGTCGGAGGGTTTACCGAGGGCGACGATGCGCGTCTCGCGGGGGCTGAGATGCTGCGTGAGGCGCTTAATGGTGCCGTCTTTGCCGGCGGCGTCGCGGCCCTCGAGGATGACGAGGATGCGTTCGCCGTCGCGGATGAAATGACGTTGCAGCTTGACCAGCTCGATCTGGAGATCGCGCAGGAGGAGCTTGTACTCCTTGTTGCCGATTCGGTCGAAGCCGGGCGGCGTTGCTACCTTGTCCTCCGCGGCTGTCATGAGCCGCGCATCGTCTTTGCCGCGGCGACCATGTGTTGCAGCGCGATGCGCACTTCCTCCTCGCGGCGGGTTTTGAGGCCGCAGTCCGGGTTCACCCACACGAGGTCGCGAGGCAGCACGGCTACGGCCTGGCGCAGGCGCTCGGCCATCTCCTCGGTGGGGGGGACGCGCGGGGAGTGGATGTCGTAGACGCCCGGGCCGATTTCCTTGTCGTACTGGAAGTCACGGAAGACCTCGAGGAGTTCCGCGTCTGACCTCGAGTTCTCGATGGAGATGACGTCGGCGTCGAGGTCGGAGATGGACTCGATGATCTCGTTGAACTCGGCGTAGCACATGTGGGTGTGGATCTGGGTCTCGTCGCGGACGCCGGCGGTGGCGAGGCGGAAGCAGGGCACGGCCCAGCCGAGGTAGCTCGCCCAGTCGGAGCGGCGGAGGGGGAGGCCCTCGCGGAGGGCGGGCTCGTCGATCTGGATGACGCCGATGCCGGCCGCCTCGAGATCCTGCACTTCGTCGCGGATGGCGAGGGCGATCTGGCGGCAGGTCTCGCCTCGGGGCTGGTCGTCGCGGACGAAGGACCAGTTGAGGATGGTGACCGGGCCGGTGAGCATGCCCTTCATCGGCTTCGAGGTGAGGGACTGGGCGAAGGTGGCCCAGCGCACGGTCATGGGGGCGGGGCGAGAGACGTCGCCGTAGATGATGGGCGGCTTCACGTTCCTCGATCCGTAGGACTGCACCCAGCCGTAGCGGGTGAAGATGAAGCCGTCGAGCTGCTCGCCAAAGTACTCCACCATGTCATTGCGTTCGGGTTCGCCGTGGACGAGGACGTCGAGGCCGAGATCCTCCTGCAGCTTCACGACCTCGCGGATCTCGTCCTCGATGACGGCCTCGTAACCGGCCTGGTCGAGCTCGCCGTCGGTGAGGCGGCGGCGGGCGCGGCGGAGCTCGGCGGTCTGGGGGAAGGAGCCGATGGTCGTCGTGGGGTAGGGGG
>CAYGHU010000069.1:0-8684 GCA_964349785.1 uncultured Dehalococcoidaceae bacterium
ACCGTCCCGCCGGGCAGCGTCGCCGCAAGCTCAGCGAGCCGGGCCTCCGGCGCCGCGCGCCGGTCCTCCGCTAGCCGCTCACGGCGGTCGGCGACGATGCGGTCGAGCACCGTGCCGGTGGCGCGCGTACTCATCGAGGCGCTACTTCCCCGCCGCGGCGTGTCGGGTCGCCTCAACGAAGGCCCCGAGCTTTGCGGCGGCGTCGCCGCTTTCGATGGCCTGGATCGACATCTCGACGCCCTGCTTCATCGAGGCGGCGAGGCCCGTGACGTACAGCCCCGCGCCAGCCTGCGCAGCGATGAGGTCGCGCAGCGCGAGCGGGCTGCTCTCCGCCAGCACGCTCCGCAGCAGCGCCGCGTTCTCCTGTGGCGTCCCGCCGGTGATCGCCTCGAACGGATGGACGGAGAGGCCAAGGTCGAACGGCGTCAGGGTCTGGCTCGTGACCACGCTGCCGCGCACCTCGAAGATCCTCGTCGGCCCACTCACGCTGATGTCGTCGAGGCCATCGTCGCCCGTCGCGACGATGGCGTGGCGGATGCTCAGCCGCGCGAGGACGTAGGCGAGCCGTTCCGCCAGCTCCACGTCTGGCGCCCCCATGACGTGGCAGGCCGCGCCCGCGGGATTTGTCAGCGGGCCGAGGATGTTGAATACGGTGCGGAATCCCACCTCGCGGCGAAGCGGCCCCGCGAACTTCATCGCGGGATGGAACGCGGGGGCGAACATGAAGCCGACCCCGACCTCCTCGATGCACTGGGCCACTTGCGCCGGGCCGAGTTCGACCACCGCGCCCAGCGCCTCGAGCAGGTCGGCCGCGCCTGACCGCGAGGTCATTGCCCGGTTGCCGTGCTTCGCGACCTTCGCCCCGGCCGCAGCCGCGACGAACGCGGCCGCCGTCGAGGCGTTAAAGACCTTCTTGTTCGACCCACCCGTGCCGCACGTGTCGAGCAGCGGCTTCACGGGCGTGTCGACGTGGAGCGCGGCCTCGCGCATCGCTTTCGCCATGCCGGTCAGTTCGTCGACCGTCTCGCCCTTGAGGCGGAGCGCCGTCACGAACGCGCCGAACTGCGAGGCGGTCGCGCGCTCGCCTTCGGCCAGTTCAAGGCCTGCCCGCATGATGTCGCGCATCGACTCGCGGGCCTCATCCTCGGTCAGGTCGCGGCGCTCGTCGACGAGCGCCGCCAGGGCTTCGCGGATCACGAGGCCGCTCCCGCCGGCGCCCCGGCGCGCATCTGGAGGAAGTTGCGCAGCAGGTCGTGTCCGACCTTCGTCATGATCGACTCCGGATGAAACTGCACCCCTTCGATAGGCAGCGTCCGGTGCCGTACTCCCATGATCACTCCGCTCTCCGCGGTCGCGGACACTTCGAGCTCCTCGGGCATCGAATCCCGCGCGATTGCGAGCGAATGATAGCGAATCGCCTCGAAGGGGTTCGGCAGGCCGGTGAAGACGCCTTTGCCGTCATGCGTCACCATCGAGGTCTTGCCGTGCATGATCTCGCCCGCCGAGACGATCTCGGCGCCGAACGCCTGCCCGATCGCCTGGTGGCCCAAGCACACGCCGAGCAGTGGCATCTTACCGGCCGTGGCCTTGATCAGGTCGACCGAGATGCCCGCCTCGTTGGGAGTGCAGGGGCCAGGGGAGATGACAATCCGCTCTGGCCCCATCGCGAGGCAGTCCTCTACCGTGACTTCGTCGTTGCGGTAGACTTCGACGTCCGCGCCCAGCTCCGCGAGGTACTGGTACAGGTTGTAGGTAAATGAGTCGTAGTTATCGATGAGCAGCAACATCAGGCGCCCCCTCCACTGCGGGCGATCCCCTGCATCTTTCGTAGGTGTTCGATGTGCTCGCGGTCGTGCTCGGCGATCCGCGCAATTGCCTCGCCGACGCGGATCGAGCCACCCGCTGCGCGGCTCCCGTAGAAGGCGAGTTGGGCAGGCACGAACGCGCCGACGGCACGCAGCGTTTCGGTCTGCACGTGGTCGAGCCGCGCGATGGCCTCGGAGTCCATCGGGCGGGCGCGAAAGAGCCGGTCGGCCTCCCACTGGTCGGGGTTGAACGGCCGCCAGGCGTGCGCCGTCACATCGAGGAGCTGGCGCGCCTCGCGGACGTAGTATGCCTCCGCGCTCGCGAGGTGAGCGAGGACATCGACTGGCGCCCAGCCGCGGTCGAGCTCTCGCTCCCGATCTTTGGACGGGACCGCCTCGTACGCGGCGAGCAACTTGCGGCGCGCGTCGACGAGCATTGATGCGAGCTTCTCCGGCTGCACGTCGTCTGGCGTGGGCGGTTCGGCCCCGGACAGCCACGCCGACACCTCGGGCACGGCATCGACGCCATCGAGGGCGGCAGGGTTCACCCACGCCGCATCCTCGTAGTCACGCGCGGCGTACCGCGGCTCGCCTGACCAGCCGATGGCATCGAACACATTGACGACGACCTCGAAGCCGTTGTCATCGAGGGTGAGCGTCTCCGCGAACTGGAGCCACCCGGGCTCCATGCGCAGCGCATCGCGGAGCACCCGCATCGCCGTCGCCTCGGCCGTCGCATACTCCGGCATCCGCGCCATCGGCAGCGACCACATCCCGGCGCCGAGGCCGGAAGCTGCTCGCACCAGCAGCACAAAGTCGTCCGGGCGGCGGATGCGCACTCCCGCGGCGATGGTCGTCTTCACCTCCGGCGTCACCATCAGTAGCCCAGGCTTCCGACGGCGACGCTCTCGCTGCGCTCGGCGTCGTCGATGGCCGCGAGGAGGGCGCGCGCCTTGTGCTGACACTCCTCGAACTCCTTCACAGGATCCGAGTCGAAGACGATCCCGGCGCCTGCCTGCACGTGCGCCCAGCCGTCCTTCATCAACAGCGTGCGAATGGTGATACAGGTCTCGACATTGCCCGAGAGGTCGAAGAAGCCGACGCCGCCCGCGTACGGCCCCCGCTGGTCAGGCTCCAGCTCCGCCACGATCTCCATCGCGCGGATCTTCGGCGCGCCAGATACCGTGCCTGCGGGGAACGCCGAGCGCAGCGCGTCGTACGGGCTCGTCCCCGTCCGCAACGTGCCATGGACGTGGCTCACGAGGTGCATCACGTGCGAGTAGTACTCGATGTCGAAGCGCTGCATGACCTCGACGGAGCCGGGCTCTGAGACGCGGCCGACATCGTTGCGGCCAAGGTCGAGCAGCATGACGTGCTCGGCGAGCTCCTTCGGGTCGTGACTCAGCTCCTCCGCCAACCGGCTGTCTTCGAGGGCGTTCGTGCCTCGGGGACGGGTGCCGGCGATCGGGTGGACGTCCACGCGCCCATCCTCGACTCGCACCAGCAGCTCCGGCGACGCACCGACGAGGTACGTCTCGCCGAACTTCAGGTAGTACATGTACGGCGACGGGTTGATCGCGCGCAGTGAGCGGTACACCTCGAACGGATGCGCCCCGGTCTCCCGCGAGAACCGCTGCGACAGCACCGCCTGGATGATGTCGCCAGCGCGGATGTACTCTTTCGTCCGGTCGACCGCCGTGAGGAAGTCCTCGCGCTTCCAATTCGAGACGACCTCCCGCCCCGTGGGGCGCTCGCAGGGGTGGTATGGCAGCGACGATAGCGGCTGTTCGAGGCGCGCCACAAGCTGGTCGATCTTCGCCCGCGCCTGTTCGTATGCGGCGTCGATGTCGCCGTCGAGGCGGACGTGCGCGACCACCTTGATCTTCTGCAGCAGGTGGTCGAAGACCAGCAGGCTGTCGGTGAACATCAGCCACGACTCCGGCACACCGAGGACGTCGCGCTCGGGAGCGGGGATGCGCGGCTCGAAATGACGGGCCACCTCGTAGCCGAGGTAGCCGACAGCGCCGCCGTGGAAGCGCGGCAGTCCGGGGACATCGACCGACTGAAAGCGGCCGAGTTCGGCCTCGATGTCGATCAGTGGGTCGCCGTCCTCGTATGTGCGAGAGACGACGCGATACGGCTCGGTGCCGATGAATGAGTAGCGTCCAACGCGCTCACCACCCTCGACGGATTCGAGCAAGAACGAGTAGGAGCCGCGCGCCACCTTCAGGAACGCCGACACCGGCGTCTCGAGGTCCGCGCGCACCTCGCGGTAGATAGGGACAATGTTGCCGCGCCCGGCCATGGCACGGACTTCGGACTGCGCTGGTATGTACTGGGTCACATAGGGCCTCGGCTTTCGATGGGCATGGACACGCTTGGCTGTTCGGCTGGGCTGCGCCAGCACCATCTGCTCCACGGCCAGTGGCCGTGAGATGCGGTGTGCGTGCATGGTGCTGCCGTCCGGCGTGTCATGTCCTCGATGCTCCCTTCGGTCTTCGGCACTCTCGTCCTTGGCTACGTGTACACGAGGCGCATCGCCTCGCGGACTTCAGCGATCGTCTGCTGGGCCACCACTCGCTCCCGCTTGCTGCCCTCATCGAGCACCTCGGCGGCGTAGCCCGGCCGCGCGAGGATATCCGCCCGCCGTTCCCGGATCGGGTCGAGGAATGCATTGAGCGCTGCGACCAGCCGGTCCTTCACCTCGCCGTCGCTCACTCTGCCCTGCTCGTAACGGTCCTTGAGGTCGGCGACCTCGGCGGTGTCCGGATTGAAGACATCGTGGTAGAGGAAGACCGGGTTGTTCGCCACGATGCCCGGGTCGGTCGCTTGCAGCCTCGGGTGTTGGCCAGTGATGTCCGTCACCATACGCCGCACCTTCTTTTGCACTGTCTTCGTGTCGTCCGAGAGGTAGATGGCGTTGTCCAGGCTCTTGCTCATCTTCGCCTGCCCATCGAGGCCGAGCAGCCGAGGGACGCGTCCGACCTTTGCCTGAGGCTCCGGGAACACCGGGCCGTACAGCCGGTTGAACTTCCTCGCCACCTCTCGCGTCAGCTCGATGTGCGGGAGTTGATCTTCGCCCACCGGCACGAGGTCTGCCTTCGGCAGCAGGATGTCGGCGACCTGGCTGAGCGGGTAGTTGAAGAAGCCCATCGTGATGGTGTCGTGCGCCTCCTCGATCTGCTGCATCTCCGCCTTCAGCGTCGGGTTGCGGTCAAGCCAACTCTTCGGCGTGAGCATGCTGAAGTACATCGTCAGCTCGGCATGCTCCGGCACGTACCCTTGCACCACGAACGGCGACCGCTCCGGGTCGAGGCCGACGGACAGCCAGTCGACCGCGACATCGAGGACGGAGCGGCGGATGCGCTCGATGTCGTCGAGGTGATCGCCCAGCGCCTGGTAGTCGGCGATCAGGAAGTAGCAGTCGTATTCGTACTGCAACTCGATCCAGTTCTCGAGCGCGCCCACGTAATGCCCGAGGTGCAGCGGCCCGGTGGGTCTCATCCCCGTCAGAATGCGTTGTAGTGCCACGTCAGCCTCCCGGCCGCAACCAGCCATACACACAAAAAGGACCATCGCCTGGGGCGATGGTCCTCGCGGTGCCACCCAAGTGCCGCGCGAGGCAGATCCCTCGCGCGCTCATTCAAGGCACGACCGCACTCACGCCACCCGTGGTGAGGTGATGCCCTGGGCCTGGATAACGGCGCCCGCACCGCCGGCGCCTATTGACCATCGAGCGTGCCTCGATGGTGTTCGGGCCGGGACTCCCGGGTCCATTCAGCCGCTGCTCGTCGGATGCCGGGCTTGCACCTAGCCCCGGCTCTCTGAGTCTGGGCGCTCCGCCTTCGCTTCGCGCCAGATGTATCCCGCTTGGCGGCGTACTAGTCCCGTTCAGCGTCTGTATCTGTTCGTATTGATGTCATAACAACGGTAGGGCCGGGATCCGGACGCTGTCAATGGGAGGCCGACAATGCCTCGCATGGCAGGGTGCGGACAGTCTTTTAGGGAATTACGAAGGTGAAGAGTGTGAAAATAGTCGCGGGTGCAGTCCCGGCTGCCGGGGTGGGGCCGTATCCTGACTATGGAGCCTTTCGATGTGGGTGGGGGCGGTCGTACGCCCCGCTGCGGGTGATTCGGAAGCTTGACGGTATTATTAGCCTGAGCGAAGATAATTATGCGTCCGATGAGGGATCCGCACCCGTCACCGCTCCCCAACGACCCATCGGGCCTGGAACGCTCACTGAGGGAACAAAACATGGACGACGAATTGGTCGGCCGCGCGATGCATTCTTATGGCGACGCGGTCAATCTCGGTGAACCGCTGCGTATCCGCTTCTGGCACGATCGTGGTTTGACGATCGCGCAAGTGGGCCTGTTGTTCCTCTTGCACCAGCGCGATGGCCAGTCGGTCGGTGAGCTTGCCGAGGGGCTGTATGCACGCCCCGCGACGGTTACCGGCCTCGCCGACCGCCTCGAACGGGGTGGCTTCATCGTGCGGCGAGGCGATGAGGTCGACCGGCGTGTGGTGCGCGTCTCGCTGACTGATGAAGGGCACCGGGTGCTCGATGAGGTCCGCGCCGAGAGCCGTGCTCACCTCCAACGGGCGTTCGAGCTGATGGGAGAAGCTCGGGTTTCCGCACTTGCCGATCTCCTCCGTCAACTCGTGGAAGCGGCAGCGGGTGTGGCGGAAGAAGCGAGCGAAGACGAAGCACTGTTGTCAGCATCTATGGGTGCTGTTCCGGAAGGGCAATTATGCATCGCGGAGTAGACACGCAGGCTCGTGAGCGCGAAAGTGGGCCGCTGGCGGCCTGGGGGCGCTACGCCGCCGGGCACTGGCGATTGGTCATTGGTTCCTGGGTTGTAGTCGTCGTGGCGCTCGTCGCGCTTGGTGTGGGTGCTCGTGGCCGCTTCGCCGATGACTTCACGCTACCCGGCGCCGAATCTCAGAATGCACGCGACTTACTGGAGCAGCGCTTCCCGCAACAAGCTGGAGATCCGGCCACAGTGGCCATGCGGAGCGAGGCCGGGTTCAACGATCCGGCGGTCCGCGCACGTGTCGAGGAACTTCTTGCGCAGTTCCGCGCGCTTCCCGAAGTTGTGGCTGTGGTGTCGCCATACGAACCGAACAGCTCCGCGATCTCCGATGACGGGACGATCGCCTACGCCACGCTGCAATACGCCGGTCGCGGCGTCGAGGTGGCTGATGCCAGTATCGAAGCCCTGCTGGACGCTGTGGACAACGCTTCGACGCCCGGGTTGCGGGTTGAGGTCGGTGGGGCCGTTGTTCAGGCAGGCGAGATGGTGCCGCCAGGACGTTCCGAGGCGATCGGGCTCGCCGCTGGCGCACTGATCCTGCTGATCGCCTTTGGCTCAGTGGTAGCGATGGGGCTACCGATGATTACGGCGCTCTTCAGTCTTGGGACGGGCATCGTCCTGATCCTATTGCTTGCGCGCCTGCTTGCCATGAGCACGATTTCACCTGCATTCGCGGCGATGATCGGTATTGGCGTCGGCATCGACTACGCGCTGCTCATCGTGACCAGGTATAGGGAAGAGTTAGTCCAGGGCCAGTCTGTAGTCGAGGCCGTTGCGGTCGCCATTGACACTGCGGGGCGCGCCGTCATCTTTGCGGGCGGCGCCGTTGCGATCGCACTGCTCGCGCTTCTGGTAGTTGGCATTGAATTCGTCAGCGCGATCGGGGTTGCTGGCGCGACTGTGGTTGCCACCGCAGTGCTTGTTGCTATCACACTGCTCCCGGCGCTCCTAGGAGCAACAGGTTCACACATCGATCGCTGGCGGATCCCCGCCTTCCATGCCGTTGAGACACGAGACGGATCGAGTGTCTGGTACCGTTTCGCGGGCCTCGTCCAGCGGCATGCAGTGGTATCGGCCCTTGCGGCAGTGGCGCTGCTGCTCCTCCTGGCGTCGCCTGTGCTCAGCATGCGTCTCGGTTCATCGGACGCGGGTAACAACCCTGAATCTTTGCACAGCCGGCGCGCATACGACCTGCTTTCAAAAGGATTTGGCCCGGGCTTCAACGGCCCGTTCATCGTTGCCGTGGAACTGCCCCAGGGTGAACCAGAAGCCAGCCTCTCGCGGCTATCCGACTCACTCGCCAAGACGGAAGGCGTTGCCTTCGTCTCGCCGGCTCGGTTGAGCCCGGACGGCGATGCGGCGGTCATTTCGGTGTTCCCGGTTGGTTCACCTCAGGACGAGTCGACCGCGGAGCTTCTGGGTCACCTCCGCGATGAGGTGATTCCGGATGCGGTCGGGGGCACCGGTATGCATGCCTACGTCGGCGGTGTCACAGCGGCCTTCGACGACATCGGCGCGCGGATTTCCGACCGGCTGCCCGTGTTCTTCGCGATCGTGATCGGACTCAGCTTCCTGCTGCTGATGACGGTCTTCCGCTCGGTCGCGGTGCCGGTCAAGGCGGCGCTCATGAACCTGCTGTCGATCGGCGCGGCTTATGGAGTGCTTGTCGCCATCTTCCAATGGGGCTGGTTGTCGGGCCCGCTGGGGACCGGCGGCGAAGGGCCGATCGAGTCGTTCCTCCCGATGATGCTCTTCGCTGTACTCTTCGGGCTCTCGATGGACTATGAGGTCTTCCTGATGTCTCGCATCCGCGAGAACTACACCCATGGCATGGGCAATTCGACCTCGGTGACGCAGGGTGTGACGCAGACGGCGCGCGTGATCACCGCGGCGGCTGCGATTATGGTCGCGGTCTTCCTGAGTTTTGCGCTCTCCGAGGGCCGCATCATCAAGGAGTTCGGCATCGGACTCGGCACAGCGATCTTCCTGGACGCGACGATCGTCCGGCTCGTGCTCGTGCCCGCTGTCATGGAATTGCTCGGCGAGGTCAACTGGTGGTTCCCG
>CAYGHU010000070.1:0-8614 GCA_964349785.1 uncultured Dehalococcoidaceae bacterium
TGGCCATGCGATGCTCGTGGTTGAGGATGGAGGCCCGGGAGCGCCCGAAGCGGAACGTGCCCGGATATTCGAGCGGTTTTCACGTCTGGACACCGCCCGCACACCCGGCACGGGTACTGGGCTGGGCCTTGCGATTGTCGCCGCCATCGCCTCCCGGAGACAGGGAAGCGCGAAAGCCGAGGCGGGCAAGTCCGGCGGCTTGCGAGTTGAGGTGCGTCTCCCTCGTCCGCATTGACCGATTCAGCCTCTCCGCCCCAATGGGTGCCCTCGGGACGACCGCAAGTCCCCAAGGTGCTCCGAGGCGGGGACGCCCGCTGCTTAGCACCGATGGCGACTCGCGGCGTCTCAGGGATCCGGTGCTTATTGCAAGTGGCGGGCGAACCACGCTTTCGAACGTTCCCATGAATCAGCGGATGCTCCTGGATGATACGCACCGCCGCGGTTGAAGAAGCTGTGGCCTGCTCCTTCGTACAGCATGATGTCGTTCTCAACGCCGGCCTTCGTCAATGTCTGGCGGAGTTCCTCCACCCGATCGGATGAAATGCTGGGGTCTTCGCCGCCGTAAGAGCCCATCACCGGGACGGTGATCTGCGACAGTGCCGTCCCTTCGGGCATTCCGCCACCGTAGTAGACATGCGCCGCATCGATGTGCGAGGCGGGCCGCAGCGCCGTCGCCAGAGCGAGCCCGCCGCCCATGCAGAAGCCCACACAGCCGACCTTCGCGACGCCCTGGGTCTCCTTGAGCCAGGCTACGGCGGCATCGATTTCCTGCGCCGCGCGGTCGCGTTCGAGTTCCATCGCGAGCTTCAACGCTTCGTCCGGTTCGGCTGTTACCTTACCGTGATACATATCTGG
Organism: uncultured Dehalococcoidaceae bacterium; assembly: GCA_964349785.1. Taxonomy (GTDB): domain Bacteria; phylum Chloroflexota; class Dehalococcoidia; order UBA2979; family UBA2979; genus JAIBBD01. The sequence continues at coordinate 856 of CAYGHU010000070.1, forward strand.
CGCGAGCGTCAGGTAACCTTCGGCGGCGTAGCGATCGGCGATCTCCTTGATGTCGTCGTTCAGTCCCCACCACTCCTGAATAACGATCATGCCCGCTCGTAAAGGTGCGGCAGGCCGGGACAGATACCCACTCACCTGTGCACCGTTGTGTTCGAACTCGATCAGTTCTCCAGTCATCGATCACCTCCAAGGACAGCAACGTAACCGTCTGCCCGGCATTATCCGGCGAACGCGAGCCCGCCTGTCAGTTGTCCACGCTCTCCAACTATGCCGACCCTGTCAGTCGAGATCGCGCACGGTCGGCAGGAACGCCATCACGAGTCCCATCGCCACAACCATCATGAATGCCAGCCCCCCAATGGCAAGCTGCGGCCCGATCACCTCGGCGAGGATGCCGACAAAGAAGGTGCCAAACTGCACGAGTGAGAACTGCATCATCCACACGGACAGTGCCCGCCCTCGATACTCGTCGGCCGAATAGGACTGGATCAGTACCTGCCCGAGCGACATACGCCCCGCCTGCCCGGCGCCGATCAGCAGCATGATCGGGAGCGTGATGAAGAAGTTGGTCGAGATCGCGAACGCTACCAGTGAGACGCCCAAGACGGCGCCCCAGGCGATCATCATCCTTCCGCGGCGGCGGGCCGAAAGCGAGGCAACGAACAGCGACCCGCCAATCGCTCCCACGCCAGAGACCGCCATCAAGAGCCCTTGCTCGGCCGCACCTTTATGCAGTACTTCCCGTACGAAACCAGGCAAGAGCATCGTGTACGGCATCGCGACGATCACGATCATGAAATTGACCAGGATGAGGAGCCGCACGACTCGATCGTGCGCGACGTACCTCAGCCCTTCGATGAGATCCCCGAAGCCACCTGAACCGCGGCGGCCAGCCTGACCCGAGCGCTCGACCCGCTGGGCGCTGTACTCGTATACGGGATGGCCCGGAAGCTGCAGCGTCAGCATGACCGCGAGGCCGTACATCGCGGCCATGAGCCAGAAGACCGCTGACGCGTTCCACCACACAATCAGCAGACCGCCGAGGCCGGGGCCCACAAGCTGCATCAAATTCTGTCCCGACGTATTAATGGCGACGGCATTCGTCAGGCGCTCGCGACCCACGAGGTCACTGATGATCGACTGACGCGATGGCATCATGATTGCGTTCACGCCCCCTTGCAGCACCGCACTTACGAGCAGATGCCAGAACGCGATCTCCAGCCCGAAGAACCCTGCCGCGAGGATCGCAAGCCCCACCGCGTTCGCCGCGTTGTACAACTGCGCGAACTGGATCACCGTCTTCTTCGAGACCCGGTCCGCGAGGACTCCGCCTACCGGTGCGAGCAGCAGCCCCGGGATCGCATTCGCGAGCGAAATGGTCCCGAGGGCCGCGAATGACCCCGTCAGTTCGAACACCAGTACGCCACGCACCAGCAGCTGCATCTGCATGGAACCGAACTGGAGTACGTTGCCTATGTAGAGTCGCCGGAAGTTGGAGTCTTCAAGGGCGCCGAACGTGCGCCCAAGCCAGCTTGGGCCAGTTCCCGCCAGCGCAGCGTCAACAGGCGCCACTTCCGGGCCCGCTTCAGAAGCGCCAACCATCAACTCGTCCAGTCCATGCACGTAATAAAGTGGGACTATACATCTCGCACACGGTTCGGCGTACCGCGTTGACGGAAAAGTCACTGCTACCAGCGCTTGCAATTGAAGGAGGGCACTCGTGGCGTTGCATCATGAGCACGCGTAGCAACGTCCTGGCTAACATAGGCCGGATGCGAGGAAGGTGGAGGTTCGGGTGTCTGGCCTGAAGAAACGCCCGCTCGGTAAGACCGGACTGATGGTCACAGAGCTCGGCCTGGGGGCGATGGACACGCCCGAGTCCTCGGAGGGCACGCAAACGCTGGAGACCGCCCTCGATGCCGGGATCAACTTCATCGATACGGCTCGGGACTATGCCGGCAGCGAGTTTCTCATCGGCCAGGTGGTGCGGGCGCGTGGCCGCAAGGACTTCCACATCGCGACGAAGACCTTTAGCCACTCCAGTGATGGCAGTCAGCGAGATGTCGACAGGTCGCTGAGCATACTCGGTGTAGAGCGGATCGACCTGTACCAGCTGCACGACATTTCGACCGCCGAGGCGTGGGAGCAGGTCATGCAGGAGGATGGAGCGCTCGCCGGACTGCAAATCGCGAAGTACCGAGGCCTGATCGACCACATCGGCGTCTCCTCGCACAGTCTCGACATCCTGCACAGGGCGATTACCTGCGGCGAGTTCAGCACGGTCATGCTGGAGTACTCAGCGTTCTTCCCTGACACCGCCACCCTCATCGACCTGGCGGCGGAAATGGGCGTAGGGGTCATCGTCATGAGGCCGCTTGGCGGCTCGGGCCGCACAAGCGTGATGCGGGGGCGGATCGCCGAGGGTTATGCGGGCGAACTGACACCGGCGAACCTGTTACGTTATGTCCTTTCTCATCCAGGCGTCTCGACCGCCATCCCTGGCGCGCGCTACCCCTCGCGCATTCACGAGAACGCGACCGTGGCATCTGCGTACAGACCGATGGACGCGACTACCCGCCACAGGCTGGAGGACGAGGCAGGGCGCTTGTATTGACCGCTTCCGCACTCGCTGCGATCACCTCGTCAGCGATGCCCCGGCTCATCGAAGCTATGCTCCGGCGGGCAGCGCCCTTGACGCGCTGCCCGCCGGAGTGCTAGCAGAACAACAACACGTATGTAGGGTGCCTGCTTCAACAGATAGCAGTGACGGAGGAATACATGCCACTTGACGGACAGGTAGCGCTTGTCATCGGCGCCAGCCGGGGCATCGGCGCGGACATCGCCAGATACCTTGCGAAAGCAGGGGCGAAGGTCGCGGTGGCCGCCCGTACCGAGCAAGCCCAGGACCCACGATTGCCGGGCACGATCCACTCAGTCGTACAAGAGATCCATGATGCGGGTGGAACTGCCATCCCCGTAGTGATGAACTTACGCGACCCGGAGAGCATCGAGGCCGGCGTCCAGCGCGTCCTGGACGAATGGCAACGCGTTGACATCCTGGTCAACAATGCCGCCATCTTCGTGCCAGGAGACCTCTACGCGGTGCAGCCGAGGCACATCAACCTCGCGTGGGAGGTGAATGTACGCGGCTACATCCTGACGATGAAGGCCTGCATCCCCCACATGAAGGCCGCCGGCGGCGGGCATATCATCAATTTGTCGTCGAGGGGTGCAATATTCCCTGGGCCGGGGCCGTACGAGGAGGCCCCCCCTCCGGTCGATATTTTCTACGGCCCTGAGAAGTCGTTCATCGAGCACTTCTCGCAGTCACAGGGCCGGCTGCTGCAGAAGGACGGTATCTCGGTGAACGTCCTCGCACCCACCGGCGGCGTAAAGACCCCGGGACTCATGTTCTTCCAGAACGACCCGCAGAACCCGATCAAGGATTTCGAAGCGGCGGACAGCATGGGGAAAGCTGCCGTCTGGATTTGCGAACAGCCCGTCACTCGCCTCAATGGCTCAATCCTGTACGACGGCGACGTCGTCAAGGAGCACCAGCTGTAGCCCACTCGGGAACAAATTCGCTTGTGGCGCTCCTCTGGTGCGAGAGGGGAGCGCCATCTGCCCCAGAGACGAGTCCCGGATCGTCACAGGCGTGTCGATGCCAGGAGAAGGCAGGTCTGTTTTCTTTGCTCGCACCGCCGAACTGTCACAAACTCGCTGCGATAGGCGACGAGCGACCTTGAAGCTACACTGAACGAAATCCGACACATACGGGCTGGTGCCATCCGCCCTACGAGTTGATTGGAGCCGGGCATTACTGCTGAAACGCGATCCGAAACGAAAAACTACGATGAGCTATCACCAGCGGACCATCCGCTCGATCCGATCTTTCACCCACGGGGCGTGGCTGTGGTCGGCGTCTCCTCGCGTCCAGACCCGTGGGGTAACATGGGCGGGCTCTTCTTCAACGCGCTGCTGGAGCAGGGATACGACCCGCAGCATCTGTATCCCGTGAACCCGAAGATGGACGAGGTACGCGGACTACGCTGCTACCCGAGCGTCCTTGATTGCCCAGATCCTGTCGACCATGTCATCTCGCAGATTCCAGCGGTGGGCCTTTCCGATCTGGTCGACCAGTGCATCCAAAAGGGCGTCCGCTCCATCCATTCGTTCACGGCGGGCCTGGCGGAAACTGGCGACCCTGAACTGGTCCAGATGGAGCGCGATATCATCGAACGAGTGCAGAAGGCAGGCATCCGGTTCATTGGCCCTAACTGCATGGGCCTCTTTGTCCCCGGCGTCGGCCTATCCTTCATGCCGGGACTGCCGCGCGACCCCGGTAACGTATTCATGCTCTCGCAGTCCGGGGCGAACTCGAACGTCATTTTGAAGAGCCTGGGCGACCGGGGCCTCCGTTTCTCAAAGGGCGTCTCGTTCGGCAACGGCGCAGACGTCCGGGCGCCCGAGTTGCTCGCTTATGCGCTCGCAGACCCACAGACAGCCTTTGTCGTCGGCTATCTGGAAGGCATCCAGGGCGGCCGGGCCTTCTTGGAGAACCTAAAGCGCGTAGCCGCCGCCAAGCCGACACTGCTGCTCAAGGGCGGGATTACATCAGACGGCGCTCGCGCGGCTCACTCGCATACTGGCTCGCTCGCCGGGTCGGTCGAGGTCTTCGACGCCCTATGCCGACAAGTCGGCGCCTGGCGGCCAGAGAGCATGGATGAGCTGCTTGACCTTGCGACCGCTGTGACAACGGCTGTCAGGAATGTGAAAGGTCCCAACGTTGCCCTTATCGGGGCGGGCGGCGGCTTCGCCGTCCTTTCCTCGGACCAGCTGGCGCTCGCTGGTCTGCGCGTCCCACCGTTGCCGGAGGAAGTACAACAGGAATTGCGCGAGTTCGTACCGCTCGCTGGGACAAGCGTGCGCAATCCGGTCGATGTCACGTTCGGCCGTGATCACCCCCTGGATTTCATCGATGACCGCGACCTGACTGTGCGACTGTTCGAGGTGATCGCCAACTCGCATTCGACTGATGTCCTTCTCACGACTGCGGGTGGGTTCTTCCGGCCAGGACGAGACGTAGCCCAGGAAGAGCGCGACCGGCACCTCCGGGCGACCGTCGACGAACTGTCTGGTATCCAGGAACGGACCGGGGTGCCAATCGTCATGGTGCAAGAAGAACGGCATGTCCGTTCCGTGACGCAGTACGCGCACGAGCAGGGTATCGCGATCATTCCGACTGTGGCCCGCGCGGGCAAAGCGATCGCGGATCTGCTTGCGTGGCGGAAGGAGCGGGAGGGGCTGCCTGACATCCTCTAGTCCACGGAAATTCTTTCGCGAAAGATTTGGGGGCACTAGACACGAGCGGTAGATCAACAGTTATGATGCCGGTCGCAGCCGTAAACGGCCTGACGTAAGGCACGGTGCCTATGTACTGGCGGTTCCAGTAGAAGGGTGGATCATGACCAAAGGTTCTGGATTGCTGCGCAACAAGTACTCGGTTGTGGGGATCGGCGAGACCGAGTTCTCCCGGAATTCGGGCCGCACTACCCGAGCAATGGGCGCTGAGGCGCTTAAGAAAGCCATCGACGACTCAGGCCTCGATTACGACAGCACCAGCTGGGGCATCACCTGCTACGCGGCAGGCGGCGACGCCGCCTCCTCCGACACCATTGCCTCGGACGTAGGCATCCGGATGGACTGGCAGGCAGACACGGGTGGCGGTGGCTCCTCAACGGAAACGCTGATATCGGTCGCGCTCGGCGCGCTCGAGAACGGCCAGTGCGACGCCATGATCGTCTACCGGTCGATGAATGGACGCACGGGCCTGCGCATGGGTGGCAACCCTCCTTCGGGCGTCCGGGAACTGGCGCCCTGGATGGCGATGCAAGGTAGTAACCCCAACGCGCTGCAAATGTATGGCATCGCCAGTCCGCTCAACATGTTCTCTCTGGCTGCAGTACGCCACATGTACGAGTACGGCACGACCAGCGAGCAGTTGGCCCATGTCAAGGTCGCGCACAGCTACCACGCATCGAACAACCCAAAGGCCTACTACAAGCAGCGCCTTACGGTTGACGATGTCATGAACAGCCGTTACATCGCACGACCGTTCCACCTCCTCGACTGCTGCGTGGAGACCGATAACGCTGTCGCCCTCATCATCACCGACACGGAGCGCGCAAAGAGCCTGAAGCACAAGCCCGTCGCCATCAAGGGTTCCGGTGGCCGGTCGCACCGCTGGCGGCCCGACTACCACTTCAATGACGGTCCGATCGCCCGGTCTGGTGGTATCTACGCTGGCCCGATCGTCTTCGCAAACGCCGGCGTCGGCCCCGACGACATCGACGCCACCGGGTCCTACGACGCCTTCACCTTCACGGCGATGCTCCAGCTCGAAGGGTTCGGCTTCTGCAAGATCGGCGAGGGTGGGGATTACATCTCTGACGGCACAATCTACCTTGGCGGTAGGCGGCCCAACAACACCTCGGGCGGACACCTCTGCGAGACGTACACGCACGGCATGAACATGGTCATCGAGAACGTCCGCCAGCTGCGTGGCGAGGTCGACGACTACTGCCCGAACTGGCAAAACGGCGAGCACTCATACGACTACTCCGAGGGCAAGTGCCGCGCACTCAAGGACCCGACCCACACGATGAACATGGGCTGGGCGCAGCCCGCCACGGCCTCCGCGCTCATCATGACCAACGACTTCTAGAACGTCGTACGAGTAGATAGGAGGAATCCCGATGGCCCAGTGGCTCAACGCACAGATCGTCGTTCCAGAGAATGACCAGCCCAATCGCCGGTACTTCGAAGAGCAAGGCAAGGGTGAGCTCAGGCTCCCACACTGCGCTGACTGCGACATGATGCATTACCCCATCCGGCCGATGTGCCCCGACTGCCGGAGCATGAACATCGACTACAAGACAGTGTCCGGCAAAGGGACGGTTCACTCGTACTTCATCCTGTCGGAGCCGATTCATCCAGCGTTCCACCCTCACCCCAACACGGCGATTGTGCTGATCGAGCTCGATGAGCAGCGCGGCGTCGGCGGGGGTGGCGACCGCACGATCCAGCCGAACGAGTTCCGCGCCCTGCGCCTTGTCGGCAACATCGTGAAAAGCGACGGTTCCTTCGAGGATCCGGACAAGGTGGCCGTCAACAAGCGTGTGAAGCTCCACATGATGGATCTCGGTGACGGCTGGGGCCTCCCTCAGTGGGAGCTCTCTGGCGAGCCCTCCGAGGGTGCCGAGTGGCAGGTGCCCAACAAGTAGGCAATTCGCGCTCAAGGCGAAGTACGCAAGAAGAAGGGGACCAGTTGGCCCCCTTCTTCGTACCTCGCCAGTAGGTGGTTACATCCTCCGCCTCACTGGTCAACGCCTCGTCGTGTACATGCTCAGCGCGACTCGCATGAGCTCGCCCTCCGTAAGCCCAATAGCTACGAACGTGGTCATACCCCACTCTTCGACGATGTAAAGCGCGGATGGGCCATGCCTGTCAGGTGTGAATGGGGCATCGACGATTCGAGTACGTCTTCCCGTGTCCAACCAGAGGTGCCACCACATTCTGTCAGCTCTGCCGCTTCTGGATCGAAGAAGGCACCCGCTGGCAGATAGGCGGGATTGATTTCCAGCCGCGTGCCGACCGCTAGATGTACTGACCATAGAGGTTGGTGACACGGGCAGGTGATCGCAAGGGACCTCCCGGAGAAGGTGTGGCTACCACGTCACCCCAGCTCCAGGAGGTCCTC
>CAYGHU010000071.1:0-8374 GCA_964349785.1 uncultured Dehalococcoidaceae bacterium
ATTCCGCTCATCCACGACATCCCGCAGACCCTTGCTGAGGTCGCTGATTTGCTTCTTCCGCAGCCCCTGTAGCTTGTTTCCAATCTCCCGCAGTTCGTGTTGGAATTCCCCTAATGTGCGGAGCGGAGTTGCTTGCTGGTCGGCGAGCGGCCGATTTGGGACGATCTTGTCCATACTCATGCGACGGAGTAATGGGGCACGGTCTTCGAAGAAAGTTTCTAGTGCGCGCGACAGCTGAACTATGGTCGGAGCCCAGTCAGCATCGGGCGCAGATTCGAGTAAGGACGACACGTACTCCGCTTGCGTGATTACCCGGCGGGTTGCCTTCGGCAATGTATCCCATCGGGGTCTGAATTCGAGCGACAAACGAGCCATTATCTGGGTGAGGTCGGGGCGCTCCTTGGTGAACTCTGCAGAGACGAGACCGGCGATAGTGCGAGCGAGATCGTCCGTTGCGACCTGCTTCGTCTCACGGAGCAGCCGGACCTCGTCCATATAGGTGTTGAGCTGCCATCGCAAGAATCGAAGTTCGCTTGCGGTATCGGCACCACCGCCCTCGGCTGTGATCGCAAATGATGCGCCCTCACCTTCGTCGTCAAGTTCCCACAGCGGTAGGTTCTTGCGCCCGCGCAGCCACCATTCTGTGTTTTGGAAGGTGTTCCGCAGTAGCTGGGCATGGTCCTCCATCGAGGTCGTGTAGAGCTCATTGCACCATTTCATGCCATCGACAAGAACTGGTGCTAGGTCATCGAATGCACCCATCATGACGGTGCAGCAGCGAAGTCCGTCTAGGGCGAGGAGTGCCTGCCAGCACTCCTCGTAGGTCACGTCACGGTCGACCCACTCCACATCGTCGGCTGGGCCGGTGAAGGCTACCAAACGTGCCCGCGCAAACGCACAAGCTGCGAGTTCGACCAGCTGGGGTTCGTAAGAAGCTGGGAAGGCGGGACCGTCCCCAAAGCGAAAACCGCCCGGCCCGACAGACAAGACCTTGCCTGTCTCGGCATCAAGCACGACGTCATCCTCAGCGTCTGCCGTCTGGACGGGTTGCAGTTTCGACGCCGCACGGCTGAGTAGGAAGCGCCCTACCTGCGAAAGGCGTTCAGCCTCGAGATCGTTGTCCGTGTCATCGTCCCCAAGAGACTCGTTGCGAACCGCAACCTCATACGAACGAAGCGCGACCTCGGTTCGACCGCGCTCCGCAGCAATGTCCCCCCATGCGAGATCGAACGGTTCATTCGCCGCAAATGCACGTTGGAGTGTTGCAACGGCCTCGGCCTCTGGTTCAGGGAAGAGCGCACGTACGAGCTCCTCGAATTCGTCGGGCTCGTGCGCAATTGACTTGCCCTTCGCGTACCGGTCAAGGACTGACATGAGATCAAGCATCTTCGCGCTCCCGTTTGGGCCAACGCTTCGAGTCTACCGTGCTTCCCCCCACGTGGCAGTTCCTCCGGAGCTGGGCTTCTTAGGACGAGACGTTCTCGCTCGCGGACAGGTATCGGGGGAGCCTGACCCGAAACGGGTCAGGCTCCGGTGGAGGCCTCGGCGTTCTTGTACAATCCCCCTGGTCACGTGTCGCCCGGGCAAGACCGGGAGACTCGTTTCGATGTCTGACCGGCAACGTTGCCACGGCAGATTCAGGCAGGCATCCCGAGGTGCGAAAGCGCTCGCTGAGCAACAGCGAGACTTTTAATCCATCGGTCTAGATCCGGATTCACTCAGAGCGCAGCTGCCAACTATGACCACAAGTCGCGATCCCACTCTCAGCTTCAGGGAGCCGAAGGCCCATTGAGTTATGTGGGGCAAGGCTGTCTCGGTCCGACTTTCGTAACCTTTATCTATCTCCTATCCCGAGCGTCCGTTGACCTGCATACCCCGAGGGGGCATCCTACAGAGGATGGCCCTCTCTCCTCTTCGCATCTATCTCGACTCGGGCGCGTCCACCGCGGTCCGCCCCGAGGCGCTCGCGGCTATGCTGCCGTTCTTCAGCGGCGACTACGCCAACCCGTCCGGCCACTACGCCGGCGCCCGCCGGGCAACCGAGGCGCTGACGCTGGCCCGCGAGCAGGTGGCCGAGGTGCTCGGCGCGCTTCCTGAGGAGGTGGTTTTCACCTCGGGGGGGACGGAGAGCATCAACGCGGCGATTAAAGGCGTCGCGTTCGCGCAGCGGGAGGCGGGCGCGGGCTCGCACATCGTGACGACGCAGGTGGAGCACCACGCCGTGCTGCACTCGATGCAGTACCTCGAACGGTTCGGCTTCGAGGTGGAGCTGGCGCCAGTGGACGAGTACGGGCGGGTGGACCCCGCGGAGGTGGCGGCGGCCGTGCGGGCCGACACCGTGCTCGTCTCCGTCATGTACGCGAACAACGAGGTGGGCACGGTACAGCCAGTGGCCGAGGTCGCCAGGGCCGTCCGCGACCGCGCGGAGGCGCTCGGACGGCGCATCCCGGTGCACACCGACGCCGTCCAAGCCGCCAACTCGCTACCCCTCGATGTTGACGCGCTTGGCGTCGACCTGCTCTCGCTGTCGGGGCACAAGTTTGGTGGGCCGAAGGGGACGGGCGTGCTCTACCTGCGGCGCGGCGTGCCGTTCCTCGAGCAGCTCTCCGGCGGCGGACAGGAGCGGCAGCGGCGTTCCGGGACGGAAAACGTGCCGGGCGCGGTCGGTCTCGCGACGGCGCTCCAGCTCGCGCAGGGCGAGCGGCACGAGTTCGCGGCACGCGCCTGGGCGCTGCGTGAACGGCTGCTCGCGGGGGTGTGCGCCACGTGGCCCGAGGTGCGGGTGAACGGGCACCCCACGCAGCGGCTGCCGCAGAACGTCCACCTCTGTTTCGACGGGGTCGAGGGGGAGGCGGTCGTCGAGGCGCTGGACGAGCTGGGCATCGAGGCATCGGCGGGCGCGGCCTGTACCTCGGCGACCTGGGAGCCCTCGCACGTGCTCCTGGCGATGGGCGTGCCGATTGAACTGGCCATCGGCTCGCTGCGGCTGAGCCTCTGGCCGAACCTGACCGACGCGGACATTGATTATGTCTGCGATCAGCTCACCTGTGTCATCGAGCGCGTCCGAGCGTCTGCGGTGGCGGCGCTGTAGCTAGCCTGTACATCCAATTGTGTAGGCGCTTTACACTGAGCCAGCGGGCGGCTAGGGTTGTGTATACACCTAAGCACTTGGCAGCACAGATAGAAGCGAACACGTGCCTGACTCCCCATTTCAGGACTACCTCGATCTCGTTGAAGCGGCTCGGGAGCTTGGAATCCATCCACAAAGCTTGCGAAGACTCATCAAACAGCGCCGCGTCCCGGCGGTGCTCTTCGCGGGGAAGTACCTCATCGAGCGTGACAAGCTCGAGATGTTCAAGTCGAACTACGACCCTCGTCCCGGCCGCAAACCGATCCGGCGCCTGCTCTAGCGCCTCGCGGCTAAGCTGTCCATCTGTGCTGCTATAGATAGGTTTCAGCGCGGCTAGTCGAACTCCGAACGTGCATCGCCCTCCTGTATCAAGTAGCGGATCGCGCGCTGGTAGTCGTCTTCCGGGATGCGCCCCGTCGAGTGCAGGTAGGTCAGCAGCACCTCGATCGAGAGGATGGGATACAGCCGCACGCCGATGCTCTCCAGCCGGCGATGGGCGCCTTGCTCACGGTCGATGAGCACCAGCGCATCGTGCACATGCACCCCGGCGCGCCTGAGCCTCGTCACCGTCTCTACCAGCGAACCGCCGCCTGTCGCGAGGTCGTCGACCACCAGGGCCATCTGGCCGGGCCGGTAGATGCCTTCGATGCGCGGACGCTCCTCGTCGGCATCGTCGCCCGGACGGACGTAGAGCAGCGGCGTGCGGGTCTGCAGCGCCAGCGCCGTGGCGATGTGCAGCCCGCCGATTGGCACGCCCGCGATGAGGTCGAAGGAGGCGATGGGGTGCTTGCGGATGGCCATCGCCATGCGCAGCTCCTCCTCGATCAGCGTCGCCACACGAGCGAGCGCGGCGGGCCGCGCGATGATGAGCTTCGGGTTCACGTAGACGGGCGAGTGCCGCACCGTCCGGCCGAGGCTGAAGTCGCCGAACTGCACGCCACCGAGGCGCCACAGCACATCGGCGAGCCAGAAGCGCCCCCCCGCATCAGACGCTCCCGTCGTCATTGCCGCCTCCATACCCGTAGTGCATCTGGATTCACGAGGTGTTTGGGCTGTTCACCGGCGCAGGCCGCGAGCAGGCTGTCGACCGCAAGATCCGCCATCCGGATGCGCGTCTGCCCGGTCGCGCTGCCCAGGTGCGGCGTTACCAGCAGGTTCGGCGCATCCAGCAACGGGTCGTCCGGCGGCAGCGGCTCAGGCGTCGTGACATCGATCCCGGCGGCCGCGATCTCCCCGCGCACGAGCGCGTCTCGCAGCGCTGCCTGGTCCACGACGCCGCCGCGGGCCGTGTTCACAAAGATGGCGGTGCGCTTCATCCGGCGGAACGCGTCAGCGTTGAACATGCCCTCAGTCTCTGCGTCCAGCGGGACGTGGAGAGAGACGAAGTCCGCCTGCTCCAGCAATGCGTTGAACTCCATGCGTTCTCCTGGGAACTCAGGGATCTCCCGCCGCCCGGCGTAGAGCACCCGCATGCCGAATCCGTGCGCACGCTTCGCGACGGCGCGCCCGATGCGCCCCGGACCGACGATGCCCAGCGTCGCTCCATGGACATCGTGCCCCAGGAGCCAGTCCGGCCGCCATGGGCCCCACGTCCCCGCCCGGACCGCGCGTTCTCCTTCGGTCACGCGGCGGGCGGCCGCGAGGAGCAGCGCAAACGCCATGTCGGCGGTGGTTTCGGTCAACACATCCGGCGTGTTGGTGACGAGCACGCCTCGATCGGTGGCAGCGCTCACATCGACATTGTCGTAGCCGACGGCCATGTTCGCGACGATGTGTACCGTCGGGCAGGCGTCGAGGAGTTCGTCGTCGACCTGCTCGGTGAGCATCGTGAGCAGGCCGACGCAACCCTGCGCTCGCGCCACCAGTTCGTCGCGGGTCGGCGGGCGCTCGTGCTCCCAGACGTCGGCCGCCGCAGCGGCGCGCAAGCGCGCGAGCGGTCCGTCGCCGGGAAGTCTGCGCGTTACGAAGACACGAGGGCGATCAAGCACGGCGGCGCTGGTCGGGCTCGCCCCCGACGAAACGCGGCTGGTAGTCAGACGCCCGTCCCTCGATCTGCGCGAGGTGCATGCGGTCATGACGGTAGTAGGAACGCAGCCACTGCAGCACGGACATCTCCGGGAACGTCCCTGTGACCACCCGGGCATCGAACGCCGCCAGCGGCAGGGAGTGGATGTAGTCGAGCGTCTGCGCCCGGAGCTCGCGCAGCGCCTCGAGGTGCCGCGCGACGGTTGCGGTGTGAGCCGACTGGAGGGGGAAGCGCACCGGCTGGGCCACGACATCGGTGCCCGTCACCGCCCGCTGCGCGGTCGCCCGGTAGCTCACTTCCATCTCGGCGAGGTGCGATAGCTGCTGTTTCGGCGACCAGCCAGCCTCGCCGTCCCGATCGGGCGGCTGGAATGTTGCCTGTTCCTCGCCGAGATCCGCGACGCGGACGAGGAAGCCTTCGCGCTGTTCGTGCAGCTTCGCGAGCAGCTCGTCGACCTCTCCCTGGCTTGCCATGGCTGAATTGTACTCGCTCGGTCATGCCCTGAGCGCACCGGCGGCCGGGAAGACGAACGGCAGCGGCAAGCCAGGCCCCAGGGTCTCGGTCCGTCCTTCGAGGTGCAACGCGGCCGCCAGCGCGCAAGTCACGGCGTCGAGCTCATCGTGGGTGACGCGGCGGGCTCGTGGGATGCCTCGGACGCCGTTGCGGCGCAAGCCGCGCGTCAGCCCGTCCAGCCCTGCCTGCTTGCGCGGGATGCCGAGGATGTCCTGCACCATCCCCGGATAGACCTCGACGACGCGTTCGCCGCGCTCCACCAGGCGTCCAGCGAGGGCGCTGCCTCGGAGGGTAAGCCCAATCATCGAGGGGAGCAGCGTCGGGAACGGCCGGTAGCCGAGGGCGGCGCAGAGGCGGTCGATCTCGCGGGAGATGCCGAAGCGGGCGCACTCGCACGTCTTGTCGGTGCAGCACCGCCCTTCCGGCAGCCCGAGCGGGGCATCGATGGCGATGAGGTCGGGCCGCCAGCGCGCGACCGCCGCCTCGATCTCCTCATCGGTGCGGATGGTCGTCAGCAGGCGCAGGCGGCGGTCGAGGTCAAGCACGGCGAGGCCGGTGGGGTAACGCGCCCCGCTGCGGAGGTCGATGCCCATCACCACCGAGGCTGAGGCGGGTTGCTTTGGTACACTCGTCAACAGGGGCCTCTCAGACCATTTGACTTACCATTCTGCCCCAGCGCGCAGGAAAGGATAGCCCGTTGGCGACCAAGAGCGAGATGGAGCCGTTCACGCGCATCTCCGTCCAGGAGGCGAAAGAGATGATCGAGAACGGCGACGTCCAGGTCATCGACAGCCGTGAGCCGTGGGAGTGGGCCGAGGGCCACGTCCCGGGCGCGTTGAACATCTCGCACATGGCGACGCTCCCCCGCAACGCGGAACTCGCGCGGGACAAGCCGATCCTCTTCATCTGCAAGACGGGCGCCCGCTCGGCGGTGGCCGCTGAGTTCGCCTCGTCGGTCGGCCTCAGTGACCTCTACAACGTCGAGGGCGGCATCCTGGACTGGATCAAGGCCGGCTATGAGGTCGAGACCGAGGACTAACTCCTCGTCACGCCTGCGACATCCAGTGCGTCGACTAGGCTTCGAAGGCTGCGGTGCACCGAAGTGGTACGCCCAAGACGACGAAGCCCGTTCTCGATTGCAGACGTGAGGCTTCTCTCGCCCACTGTGTGGTCTGCGTATCCGGCTGCACACGTCAGGTAGACCAAGTCAGTGAGATCGTTGCTCTCCCACGTTGTGCCTGGATTGAGCACCTTTTCGCGGAGGACCTCTCGATAGAGACCAAGTGATGGCATCTGGCTGATGTCATCGTCACTCTGCTCATTGAGCCACGTCACCCACTGACTTGGTGTGACCGCGCTCTCACGTGCCTGGTGCAAGAACTCCGGCCGGAGATCATCTAAGAAGAAACGGTTGGTCATTTCGCGCCGTGCTTGTTCGCTGTGCGGCTCGCTTGCTAGCTGATTCGTAAGGCGCTGGGCCTTGTCAACCCACCCTGTAACGTCGCCCTGCAGGACGGCTTCGGGGTGGAGCAGCGTGTCGAAGAGCGCGGACAGGGACGCGAGCGCGTGCACAGCGTAATCGAGTGAGTCAGTACCCGTTGCGATGAGCGACGGCGAGCGATCACTCCGGGACGACCCGAACACCGTCGCTGGCTCGAGGGTGAACGTCTCGCGATCCACGATCAGATCCATCCGGTTGATTCGAATCGCGAGAGCTCGCCGGATCTCGAGATGCCGGATGTCGAGCGGATCGCGCATCTGCCACCCACGGCTAAGTTCGAGCATCGTCAGGGCCAACTGATACCGGAGCTCGCGGTCGCTCCACTGCCCTGTTTCGGAGATATGCCCGGCTGACACCGGGAGCCGTATCTGCTGTTCGCGTGCCATATCAATGATCACGCGCGCTGCGTCAGCTTGCGCAGTTGGTACGGGCCGCGAACCGCGAGCTACTTTCGCGAGCGTACTCCAGTGGTTCTGATCGAGATAGACGATCGGCCGGGCATCGGACACGCCTGAGCGTCCCGGATGCGGCAGCTCTCCGGTTATTTGATCACCACTCGTCGTTTCGAGGTGCAGAAGTGCTGATATCGGCTCCCAAGTCATTCGGGCCGTAACGCTAGCATCGAAATCAAACGTCAGAGGTACGGGTGCGGCGATCACCGTCCCATCCGAAAGTGTGATTACCATATTCCGCTGGACGCAATCGAGCGATAAACGCACTAGGTGAAGGTGAGACGATAGCTCCAGCATACGTAGAGTGTCGCACAAATGTTCTCGGCAGACCTCAAGGCGTCAGTCCGGCATCCAGCGAGACCTCGCGACGTCAGCACATCTTGGCTTACGCCAGCCCGCGCTCCTTGAGCACGCGCTGCATCGTCTCGCCGATCTGCGACGGCGACTGCGAGACGGTCGCGCCGGCGTCCATGAGCGCCGTCTGTTTCGCCTGCGCGGTGCCGGCCTTGCCCGCGATGATCGCGCCGGCGTGGCCCATGCGCCGTCCGGGAGGCGCGGTCGCGCCGGCGATGAAGGCGACGACCGGCTTGGTCATTGTCTTGATGTAGTCGGCGGCCTCCTGCTCGGCGGTGCCGCCGATCTCACCGATCATGACGACGGCCGCGGTGTCCGGGTCGGCCTCGAACAGTGCGAGCGCCTCGCGCTGGGACGTGCCGATGATCGGGTCGCCACCCACGCCCACGCTGGAGGAC
>CAYGHU010000072.1:0-8290 GCA_964349785.1 uncultured Dehalococcoidaceae bacterium
GTAGCGAGCAAGCGCGGCGGCGGACACCTCGAAAGACGCGCCGCAGCGCTCGCAGGTGAAAAGACCGCTGGTCATCCGCGAATGGTACGGCGGTGCTGTCCGGCGCTCACTGGCTCGGTGCTCATCATTCGATGCTCACGCCGCCGTAGGTCATCACGCGGTCGCCGGTGAAGACCTCGCTCACAACGTTGGCGACGACGACCACCGGCTGGTCGGAGACGACGATCGCGCTGCCCACCCAGCCGTCAGGCAGGTTGCCGTCCTCCCACTGCCGGAGCGTCGCAAAGCCATCGACGCTCACCGGCCCGTAGACCAGGCCGTTGGGGAACTGCTTCGAGAAGTAGATGACCCGGACGTGCGCCGTTGAGCCGTCGAAGGTAAGGACGCGCAACGAGGAGTTCCAGCCCTTGCTGTCCCCGAACGGCCCGTAGTTCTTGTTGACGACCGGCAGCATCACCTGCCTCGAGGCGGCCTCCGTCGTGAGGCCGCGGTAGTTGTCGAGCGAGCCGTCCTGGTCGAGCCGCTGCGCGACGACGGCGACAGGGCTCGTGGCGATGATGCGGACCGTGCCGACGAAGGTCGCGGGCAGGTCCTCATCAGCGGGCAGGCATCCGGCCACGTCCGTCAGCCGCTGGTCGCACGTGAGCGTGGAGGTCACGGCGACAGTGTGCTCGACCTCGATGGGGTCGCCTGCGGCGTTCGTGCCCTCGTAACGCAGCGTCACCTGATTGCTGGAGCCGGGGTTGGCGTTAAGGATGCGGAAGCGGGTGGACCAGGTGCTGCCCTGGTCGGTCGCGTTCCGGTCAGCCTGCGGCAGCGCCACGGTGGCGCTCAACTCGTCCGGGCCGATGCCTCGATAGGTCGCGAGCCCTGCGCCGTTGCGGTCGCGAGTGTCGACGGTGGCGGCGAGCGCCTGATCGGCGGCGGCGCCTCCCCCCGTGTTGAGCGCGCGGACGATGGCGGCGCCCTCGAAGTTCGTGACCGGCAGCGACGTTTCGTCGCGCAGCAGTGTGCCGCGAGGCGGGATGCGGACGCCGCCGTTCGGGCAGCCAGCGGTGGGGCCCGGCGGATCGATGGCCGTGACGGCGGCAGAGCCTTCCGCCCAGTACTCGATCTGCACGCACGCGTCTGAAGCGTCGCTGGAGTTCTGGACGGAGATGCGAGAGGCGTACTGCGCGTTGTTCTGCACGATGGGCAGGTAGAGCACCGGCGTCCCGCGACCGAGCTTCAGGGTGTCCCCGGCGATCTGGAATTGGCCGCCCTTGAATACGTCACGCGCCAGCAGCGCGGCGAAGGGCTGGTCCGAGGTGACGAACGCCGAGCCTCGATAGCCGTCCGTGAGCTCGCTGTACCCCTGCTGAAAGAACGACCAGCCGAGGCCCGGCCCGATCGGTTCGCAGACGTTGGACTTCGGGCAACCATCGGAGGCGACCTTGTTCCCCTGAAGGTCGTAGAAGGCGAGGTCGACGGTCGCGGGTTGGCCGCCCAGGTTCTGGATACGGAGCCACGAGTTCTCTTCGCCCAGGCTCAAGGATTGCGCATCGAGGCCTGGGCCACCGGAAGCGAACGCGGCGAGCACAGCCAGCGCGAAGAGCGAGGACAGCAACACAAGGCGGTGCGGCAGTGCCGGCATCCTGGAGACCACAGATGCGTCCTTCTCACCCGCCGCACCGATCATACGCGCCGTCCTCATCCTGTCCACCCAGACGCGACGATGGCCCGCCGGACAAGTTCCCCGCCGAAACCGCTGAAGCTGGTACACTGGCTGAGCGGAATGCGCATCCTTCGGCTCAGGGCCGTTCTCGACACAGTGATCGAGGGGTTGTAGGATGCTCGCTCGACGCGGAAGGCGCGCCGGTTCCGGGGTGTAGCTCAGCTTGGTAGAGCGCGTCGTTCGGGACGACGAGGCCCGCAGTTCGAATCTGCGCACCCCGACCATATCTCCCCGCGAGGCTATTGGCGGCATGAGACGCGTCCATGAGACGGCCATTGCCGGCAATGTTGCCCGGCCTACCCTGACAAGTTGTAGCGCATTTGCAATTTGCAATTGAACACAGGAAACCTTTTACCGGGAACACACGTTCTAGGTATGTTCGGACTGTGATCATGATCGCTCCCTATGCGTCTCACAGTTTGAGAAGGTGGATGCAAAGATGGTCCAGACAATGAAGCGTTCCAGAAAACAGCGCATCGCTGCGGCAATCGCGTACGCCCTCGACCGGCGCTGGGACCTCGCGGCGACGGAGAACCGGGCGCTGCTCGATGAGTTCCCAGACGACCTGGAGGCGGCGAACCGGCTCGGCAAGGCACTGACCGAACTGGGCGACCTCGAGGGCGCCGCGGCGGCGTACCAGCGCTCGCTGGTGCTCGACGCGACCAACGTGATCGCGCGCCGCAACCTGACCCGCATCGAGGAGATGAAGGGTTCACAGCCGAAGCGGCGCGCGCCGAGGCGCACCGGCAGGACGGCCGGCGCACCGGCGTCCGTGGAGACCGTGCGGCCCCATTCGTTGATCGAGGAGTCAGGCAAGTCGGCCGAGTTCGATCTGCGGGAGCCGGACGCGCAAGCGCTCCTCCGCGTGTCGGCGGGCGACCCGGGCGAGCTCGTGCCGACGCCGCGCGGCATCGCGGTCCGGGCGGACGGCGGGGCGATCCTGGGTTACATCGAGCCGAAGGCCGGGCTGCGGCTGCGTCGTCTGATCGAGGGCGGCAACCGGTACGCGGCCGTGATCCGGCGCGTCGGCGACGGCGAAGCCTCGATCTATGTGCGGGAGACGTATCGCGACCCATCGCTGGTGGGCCAGCCATCGTTCCTCTCACCGGCGGCCTCGGCGCGGCGGCGGCTCATGCCGCGTGCCTATACCAAGCCTTCGATCGTCCGTTACGACGCCGACTCGCCCGACGCCAACGACGACGACACCGAGGACGAGGGCGGATGGAGCCCTCGGTCGCGCCGGCGCGAGGAAGAAGACTTCGATGGTGGCGGCTTCTCATCAGGTCCGTCTTCGCTGCAGGCACCGGAAGAGGACGACCTCGACGATGTCGCGGGGGATGACGACGAAGAGGACGAATCGATCGCCGATGACGACGAGGAGATGTAGTTCCTCCTACTTCGCGTGTGAGTACAAGGTGCACCCGGCGCGATAGCATGAGCGCATGACCGAGCGTCCGCACATCCTGATTACCCGCGCCGAAGACGTCACCAGCGAGCGCTGGGCGGATTACGGCGACCGCATTGCCGCCGCTGGCGGGGAACCAGTCGCCATCGGCCTCGCGGACTGGCAGTCCGGCGCTGTTCTTCCGCCATACGACGGGCTGATCCTGACCGGCGGCGTCGACATCGACCCGGCCCGCTACGGCGAGGCGCCCCACGAACGCCTCGGCACCGTGAATCCAGAGCGGGACGCATTCGAGGCAGCCTTGATGGCGGACGCGCTGGCGCGCGACCTGCCGGTGCTCGGCGTCTGCCGCGGCCATCAATTGTTCAACGTCGTCATGGGCGGGTCGTTGCTGCAGCACATCGAGCAGCGCGAGCCGCATCGGTCGCGGCGCGGCGAGGATGGGGCGATCGCATCCGGCTGGCACGATGTGGCAATCACGCCCGGCACGATCCTCGCGGGTGTCCTTGGCGGTGGGCCGCTGCGTGTGAACTCACGCCACCATCAGGCGGTGACCCCTGAGCGTATCGCGCCGGGACTCACCGTCGCCGCGACCACCAAGGACGGCATCATCGAAGCGCTGGAAGACCCATCGAAGCGGTGGGCAGTGTCGGTGCAATGGCACCCGGAACGCTCGGAGATGGGCGACGCGCCTCGGGCGCTGTTCGAGGCGTTTGTGGAGGCTTGCCGGGAGCGCGGCGGATAGTCGCCGCGCTCCCGTGATTCTGGGTAGTGGGTGAGCCAACGCCGCCCCACTGGTAGAATCGATGCCGAGCGCCATTCCCCGGCTTGTGCGACGCGATCTGACGCTAACTTGACCGTTATCCGAGAGGGACGCCGTGGTACAGGAGCATACTGAGCGCATTACGCCCCGCCGCATCGAGGACGAGATGGAACGCTCGTACCTCGACTACGCAATGTCCGTCATCGTCTCGCGGGCGTTGCCGGACGTGCGAGACGGGCTGAAGCCGGTCCAGCGCCGCATCCTGTTCGGGATGCAGGAGCTCGGCGTGGGGCCGAACTCCTCGTTCAAGAAGGCGGCGCGCATCGTCGGCGATGTGATGGGGAAGTACCACCCCCACGGCGACAGCGCGATCTACGACACGCTCGTCCGGCTCGCGCAGGACTTCTCGCTCCGTTACCCGCTTGTGACCGGCCAGGGCAACTTCGGCTCCATCGATGGCGACCCACCAGCGCAGATGCGGTACACCGAGGCGCGCCTCGCTCCGATCGCCGCCGAAATGATCGCCGACCTCGACCGCAACACGGTCGACTTCTACCCGAACTTCGACGACTCGTTGCAACAACCTTCGGTGCTGCCGGCGCGCATCCCGAACCTGCTGCTGAACGGCGCGAGCGGCATCGCGGTGGGCATGGCGACGAACATCCCGCCTCACAACCTGCGTGAGCTATGCGACGCCGTCGTGCTGGTTCTCGACCAGCCCGAGGCGACAGTGGACGAGTTGATGCAAATCGTGAAGGGCCCCGACTTCCCGACGGCGGGCTCGATCTTCAACCGCGAGGAGATCCGGCAGGCGTACGCCACAGGCCGGGGCCGCGTCACGATGCAGGGACGCCTTGAACTCGAAGAGTCGAAGGCGGGGCGCATCCAGATCATCGTCACCGAGCTGCCGTACCAGGTGAACAAGGCGACGCTCGTCGAGCGGATCGCTGACCTCGTCCGCGGCAAGCGCATCGAGGGCATCTCCGACCTGCGCGACGAATCGGACCGTCAGGGGATGCGCATCGTCATCGAGCTGTCGCGGACGGCGAGCTACTCGTCGGTGCGCAACCAGCTGTTCAAACACACCGCGCTGCGCTCCACCTTCCCGGTGAACATGCTCGCGCTGGTGAACGGGCGGCCGCAGGTCGTCACATTGCGCGAGGCGCTCCGGGAGTTCATCGACCACCGGCGCCTGGTCATCCGGCGGCGGAGCGAGTTCGACCTGGAAAAGGCGCGCGAACGGGCGCACATCCTTGAAGGTCTCCTGAAAGCGATCGACCTGCTTGACCAGGTGATCGCGGCGATCCGGGCATCGGCCTCGGCGGATGCGGCGAAGACGGCGCTGATGGCGACGCCGTTCGACCTGTCCGACCGGCAGGCGCAGGCGGTGCTGGACATGCAGCTGCGGCGTCTGGCCGCGCTCGAACGGCAGCGCATCCAGGACGAACACCGGCAGCTGCAGGAGCAGATCGCATACCTCGAGGATCTGCTGGCGAACCCGCAGAAGATCGACGGGCTGATCAAGAATGACTGCGCCGAGCTGAAACAGAAGTACGGCGACGACCGCCGCACGCAGGTCTTCGAACAGCCGGTGGAGGACATCTCCGAGGAGGACCTGGTCCCGCACCAGCGGGTGGTGGTGACGATCTCGGACCGCGGGTACATGAAGCGGGTGCCACTGGAGACGTACCGGCCGCAGGGCCGCGGCGGCCGCGGCATCACCGGCATGGCGACGCGCGACGAGGACGCCGTCCGGCACCTGGTGGTATGCGACACGCACGACGCGCTGCTGCTGTTCACCGAGCGCGGGCGCGTGTACTCGCTGCGAGGGTACGAGGTGCCGGAGGGGAGCCGCCAGGCCAAGGGCATCCCGGTCGTGAACCTCGTGGAGATGGACCCGCGGGACCGGGTGACCACAGTGATCGCGATCACCGACTTCGACCGTGACTCGATGGTGCTCATGACCGCGCAGGGCGAGGTGAAGCGGACGCAGCTCACGGAATTCGCCTCAGTGCGCCGTGGCGGACTGATCGCGATGGATCTGCCCGCCGGCGATGAACTGGTGGCGGCAAGGGCGGCGCGCGACGATGACGATGTGATCCTCGTGAGCAGCGACGGCCAGGCCATCCGCTTCGGCGTGAGCACCTTGCGGGTCGCCTCGCGAGCCTCAGGCGGGGTACGCGGCATGCGGCTCGCCAGTGGCGCGCGGGTGATCGCGCTGGTCATCGCCAGCGAGGGTGAAGACCTGCTGGTGGTATCCGAGCACGGTGTCGGCAAGCGCACACCGATGGATGAGTATCCGCGCAAGGGGCGGGGCGGCCAGGGCGTGATGACGTTCCGGGTCACGCCCCGAAGCGGCCCGCTGGCGGTCGCGCGCGCCGTGAACGCGGAGCACGAGGTGATCCTGGTGTCACGAGAGGGGATCGTGATGCGGACCCGCGCGGACCAGATCAGCCAGCAAGGGCGCGGCACCCAGGGGGTGGCCGTCATGAACGTCGACGAGCAGGATGCCGTGGCCTCGGTCGCGCAGATCGACCTCAGCGTCGGGTCGGGCAACCCGGGCGCATGAGCGACGGGCCCATCCTGGACGAATTCGCGCTCATCGACCGCATCATTGAGCGGCTCGGCGAGTCGGCGGCACGGGACATCCTCGTGCCGCCCGGTGACGACGCCGCCGTCTGGGCGCCGGCCAATCCCGGCATCGTCGGCACGACCGACGTGCTGACCGAGGGGACGCACTGGCGGCCGGACACGATGTCGCTCGAAGACGTCGGCTGGCGCACGGTCGCCACGAACGTCTCCGACTTGGCCGCGATGGGCGCGACGCCCGAGCTGCTGCTGGTGGCGGCGGTCCTGGGGCCTTCGATCACGCTCGCGGACGTCGACCAGTTCATCGACGGGATGGCGGCGGCGTGCCGCGCGCACGGCGTAACTGTCGCGGGGGGCGACATCGTGCGCGGCGCCGCGACCTCGTTTGCCGTTTCGGCG
The DNA here is from genome assembly GCA_964349785.1 of uncultured Dehalococcoidaceae bacterium. Taxonomy (GTDB): domain Bacteria; phylum Chloroflexota; class Dehalococcoidia; order UBA2979; family UBA2979; genus JAIBBD01. The sequence goes on from CAYGHU010000072.1 coordinate 6,871, forward strand.
CTGGGGTCGGCGCGCATCGACCGGGCGGGACGGGCGCTGGTGTTGCGCCGGGACACCGCGAAAGTGGGGGATGTGATCGCGGTCTCGGGCCATCCGGGCGCGGCGGCTGCGGGCCTTGCGGCGATCGAGGCGGACCGGGCGTACGAACCGACAGCCGAGCCGTTGCTGACGGCGCACCGGCGGCCAGTGGCGCAGGTTGCGCTGGGGCTGGCGGCGGTGGTCCGCGGGGTCCTGTGCGGCATCGACATTTCGGATGGGCTGGTGCAGGACCTGGGACACGTGGCGCGAGCCTCGAACGCCGGGATCGAGATCGACCTGGAGCAGCTGCCGCTGCACATCCATGCGATGTCGATGTTCGGCATCGACGCGGCACGGGACTACGCCTTGAGCGGCGGAGACGACTACGAGCTGGCGCTCATCGGACGTGCCGACATCATCGAGTCGCTCGATGTGCCGCTGACGCACATCGGGCATGTGGTCGCGGAGCACCCGGGCACGGCGATCGTCATGCGCGCGGACGGCAGACAGTACGGACCGCCGTCCGGGTGGGACCAGTTGCGAGCGAACCCCTGGATTTCCTCGTAGCCCGCGGGCATCGGCAGACCGGGCAGACATGAACACCGCGAATCGCGTGATCGTGACGACGTTGAGCGGCGCGAAGACGCGCGCCCTGGGGCGACGCCTCGCGCGGCTGTTGCGCGCCGGGGACGTCGTGCTACTGCAGGGCCCGCTCGGCGCTGGGAAGACGACGCTCGCGCAGGGCATCGGCGCCGGCCTGCATGTCGGCGAGCCCGTGCGGAGCCCCACCTTCGTGCTCATGACCCGGCACGAGGGCGGGACATTGCCCCTCTACCACGCCGACCTCTATCGCCTCGACAGCATCGAGGAGGTCGAAGAGCTGGCACTGGCGGAGCAGGCGGCGGACGGAGTGCTGCTCGTGGAATGGCCCGAGCGCGGACTGCAGGCACTGCCGGCTGAGCACGTGCTGGTGGTGCTGGAGCCGGTGCGCGATCACCCCTCGTCGCGGCGCATCACAGTCGTGGCGGCCGGCGATCGGTACCGGCGGGTGCTGGACGGGTTGCTGGCGGCGGGGCTGGTGGACCGAGTGTAGCACCCTTTGACCCATTTACCCCTACGGTGCAACATTGGTGCTCCGGGGGCAGCGGTGGAGATACGGTTCTGGTCGAGCAGATTGCAGCGATGCTTCCAGGAATCGAGCGTTACGATCCGGCAATGGGGCCCGGTTGTAGGACAACGGTACGTGCAGCGGATCAACGCTATCAAAGACCTCGATCGCGGCGAGCAACTACATCTGATCCGTTCTCTCGACTTCCATCCGCTGACCGGGGAGCGCACAGGCCAACACGCGATCCGGCTGACCGGGCAGATGCGCTTGATCCTGACGGTCGATGACGAACGG
>CAYGHU010000073.1:0-8284 GCA_964349785.1 uncultured Dehalococcoidaceae bacterium
GTATGCCAGGACCCCACCTCATCCTTGAGGGTGTTCGGCAGCTGCGAGGCGAGTACGTAGGTACCCCACGACAAGTCGAGGGCGCGGAGCGTGGGTTGATTACGCAGCAGGGTGGCGTCCTCACGACCCACGGAGCGATGATCCTTTCGAACCAAGGGTAGGGAGCAGACGATGGCAACTGACGTCAGGGCCGAGCTCCTCGCCGAGCCGACTGATTTGGATCGCGCGTATTGGGACGGACTCTCGGAGGGCAAGCTCCGGGTACAGCAGTGCGGAGCATGCAAGAGATATCAGGCCCCACCGGAGACGTTCTGCTACAAGTGCGGGTCAGATGACATCACATGGAAAGACGCTACCGGGCGCGGTCAGGTGTTTTCCTTCATCACCGTGCACCAGAAGTACCACCCCGCGTTCTACGAACTGGTTCCCTACAACGTCTCGGTCGTTGAGCTCGCGGAAGGGCCACGACTCATCGCGAACCTCATTGACATTGACCCGCACGAAGTTCAGGTGGGCATGGACGTCAAAGCAACCATGCGGCCGGTCGGTGACCGGGTAGCGCTGTTTTTCGAGAGGGCGTAAGTCGTGCGTATCCGTAAGGAGTGGTCCGCCTGGGACCCCAGTGTGAACTTCAAAAGCATCCCCGGAGCCATGGGGATCTACGAGATCGCGGACGAGCACAAGAAGACCATTTACATCGGCTTCGCGGGTGGGACATCGCCGTACGGGCTACGCGGCGAGCTCTACCGAGTCTTCGGCCCTCCGGCCGGCTCTGCGACGTGGAACTGGAGCCACCCACGGCCCGACGACATGCCCAGCGCACTCAACCAGCAGGCGCGCTATTACCGGTACGAGGTCAACCACCAGTACTACTCACGGTGGATCGAGGACCTCACGCGCTACAGGGAGGACAACGGCGCACTCCCCGTGATTAATCGCGACCCGGCTGTAGAGCAGCCACCGCGCCTGGGCCGGTATCACTGGACGTTGGCAGGAGAGTAATCGTGGATTATCAACGCACCGAAGAACAAGACTTAATCGTCCGCTCAATCCGTAGGTTTATCCGCGAGGAAATCCGCCCCCTTGAGGCTGACTTGGACCCGGATGCCTTCTCGCTGCGGCCGGAGGATGACGCCCGCCTTCGGAAGATGGTGAAGGCGATGGGCTTTTACCAGATGGGCGTCCCGACCGAATACGGCGGGGCAGGTGTCGATATCGTCACGCGGACGATGATTGCGGAAGAGTTGTCTCAACATCGCGCCGGCCTGTATTCACCGGCGTACGGCACGTTCGGCTCCGGGCCGCCCGAGCACCTGTACAACGCGACGCCCGCGCAAAAAGAAAAGTATCTCCTTCCGGCACTCCGCGAGGAGAAGCACGCGTTCTTCGGGCTGAGTGAGCCAAGTGGTGGCTCCGACCCGGCACGCGCCATCCAGACCCGCGGCGTGCGTGACGGCGATCACTGGGTCATCAACGGCCGCAAACTCTGGAACTCCGGTGCAGACACGGCCGACTTCGGGATCGTCTATGTACGGACGGACCCGACCAAGGGCCGGCAGGGCATTACCGCGTTCATCATCGACACGGACACGCCAGGGTTCCGTGTGGAACGCCTCGTGCAGGTGCTGCGCTCGCACTACACCACCGAACTCTCGTTTACCGACATGCGCGTGCCGCACGAGAACATCCTCGGCGAGGAAGGCGGTGGGTTCGCGCTGGCGAATGACACCCTGAGCCATAACCGTATCCCTTACGCTTCCGCCTGCATCGGCATCGCCGTCAACGCGCAGGAGATGGCGATCGATTGGGCGAAGCAGCGCGTCACCTTCGGGGAGCCGCTCGCCAACCGTCAGGCGATCCAGTGGATGCTCGTCGACAATGAGATCGACATCAGCACCAGCCGGTTCGTTGCGCTCGACGCCGCCCGCAAGGCACAGCAGGGCGTGTCGTTCCGCTTTGAGTCCTCGATGGCGAAGCTGCTTTGCTCGGAGGCAGCGGGCCGTGTGATCGACCGTTGCATGCAGATTTTCGGCGGACTGGGGATGTCGAAAGACCTGGCCCTCGAGCGCTGGTACCGAGAGGTGCGTATCCGCCGCATCGGCGAAGGCCCCTCTGAAATCCAGCGTGTCGTAATGGCGCGCGACCTGCTGAATATCCGCAGCGGAAGCTAGTCAGACGGGGAGAGCTACCAATGACGATCGATCTCAGCATTGACGACAAGATCGCGACGATCACGATCAACAACCCGGAGTCGCTTAACGCGATGACTCCGGAGATGTACTCGCTCCTTTCGCAGTATTGGATCGAGGTCCGGGACAATCCGGACATCTGGGTCGCGATCGTCACCGGTGCGCCGCAGCCCGACCGTCCCCCCGAGAAGCAGGTCTTCTGCGCCGGGGCGGACCTGCGTCGCACGATCCCGCGCGAGAGCGAGGCCTATAAGTTCTGGCAGACCCAGGAAGGGCAGATCCTCAACCGCGGCCTCGAAGTGTGGAAGCCGGTGGTCGCCGCGGTGAACGGCCTCTGCCTGGCCGGCGGCATGACCTTGCTATTGGCCACCGACTTCCGGATCGGCTCCGAGCACTCGGCGTATGACCTGTCGGAGGTCAAACGCGGCATCCTGCCCGGCAACGGCGGGACGCAACGCACGATCCGTCAACTCCCGTACCCGATTGCGATGGAAGTGTTGATCCTCGGGCGGCGGCTGACCGCTGAGCGGGCCGCCCAGCACGGCCTCATCAACGAGGTGGTGCCACACGGTGACGTAATGAAGGTCGCGCAACAGTACGCTGAGGAGCTACGCGCGTTGCCGCCGCTGGCGGTGCGTGCGATCAAGGAACTCAGCGTGCGGGCCCACAACGGCTTGCCGTTGTCCGAAGGTCTTCGTCTGGAGGGCGCGATCAGCAACACGCTCCGGAGTACGGAAGACGCGAAAGAAGGCCCGAAGGCCTTTGCCGAAAAACGCGCTCCGAAATACTTCGGCCGCTAGCGGATGTCATCAGGCTCGATCGAGATGCATGTGCATACCCGGGCAGGCTCCGCCGATTCGAGCATCACTGTCGACGAACTCGGTGCGCGCGCCGTCGTAGCCGGCGTCGGCGGGATCGTGGTCGCGGAGCACTTCCGGGTCTGGTCGGATTGGGAGCGTGATGCCTTTTTCGACCGCTGGGGCGTTCGTATCTACCGGGCGATCGAGGCGACGACTGACATCGGGCATGTGATTGTGTTGGGGGCTCCGGCTGGCATGTCACCTCCGCATGACGGTCGCGCGCTCCTGTATCACGCCCGGCACGAGGGAATGTTCACGATTCTCGCCCACCCGTTCCGTTACTACTTTGACTCAGTTCATTCCGGCAGTCGTCCGGTATTTAAGCAGGGGGCCACGCCGGAAGAACTGGCCGGAGATGAGATTTTTTCTCTTGTGGATGCTGTAGAGATCGAGAATGGCGGCTGCAACGATCGGGAAAACGCGATGGCCATCGAAGTGGCCAGAGTCTGCGGGCTGCCCGTCACAATCGGGAGCGACGCACACCACGTGCACGAGCTCGGCCGTATCACGCTCCCTGTGCCCGAGATCCCGAAGCACGAGGGAGACATGATCGAGCTGATTTCTGGATTCACCCTCCCAAGCATGATGTCCACTGAGCGGAAGCCGTTACAACCGCTCAGTGGACACGAGTAGGGCGCAACTGTGTACCGCTACCTGGTCAAACGTCTTGGACTCCTCGCCGTCAGTCTCGTCGGCTTGAGCATGTTGATCTTTTTACTGCTGCGAGTGATCCCCGGAGACGCCGCTCTTTTTCTGGCCGGCGCAGATAACTCTAACCAGGCTTACGTAGAGGAAGTCCGCGAGAGACTCGGACTCGGCGACCCGGTTCCGGTCCAGTATCTGCGCTGGGCGCTGAATATCCTCGCGGGCGACATGGGGGAGTCACTGTTCACGCGCGAGAGGGTAGTGCACGCCCTGGGGGCGCGTCTCCCCGTATCGTTGGAGCTAGGCCTGCTCTCGCTCGGCCTCGCGGTCATCATCGCGTTGCCGGTCGGCATCATCTCTGCCCTGAAACAGGACACTTGGACGGATCAAGGGATGCGGCTGGGGAGCATCATTAGCCTGGCGGTGCCGAATTTCTGGCTGGGCACCATGGCCATCGTGCTGGGCTCGAAGTACTTCAACTGGATCCCCCCGGTTGGGTACGAGTCATTCTTCACGTCGCCGTCCCGCAACCTCCAGCAGTTCGTGATTCCCGTTGTGATCCTGGGCACCGGCCTCGCGGCATCCCTCGCACGCATACTGCGCTCGTCGATGCTCGAGGTGATGCGCGAGGACTACATCCGCACGGCGCGCGCGAAAGGTCTCGACACGCAGTCAGTAGTGCGCCGCCATATGCTGAAAAACGCACTCATCCCCGTGGTGACGCTACTCGGCATCCAGGTCGGGACGATCATGGGTGGCGCCGTGATCCTCGAGAACATCTTCAACCTCCCCGGCATGGGACGTCTGGTGGTCGATGCGATTAACCGTCGTGACTATCCGGTCGTCCAGGGAGTGGTGCTTGCATTTGGGGCGTTCATCCTGCTGGTGAACCTCGTCACAGATCTAGTTTATGTATGGCTTGACCCACGCATCAGCTACCGGTAGAGCGCTTTGCGAACACGGAGAGCGGGGACTTGATGGCAGTCGGTGGAATAGGAACACGGCCCCTCCCCAGCGCCATCGCGAGGGCGATGGGCCTCGTCCGCCCGTTCGCGTCCCCATTTAGGGCGCTGCGCCGCAAGCCGCTTGGGCTGGTCAGCCTCGTCCTGCTTGTCCTCATGGTCGTGGTGACTGTGTTCGCGCCGTGGGTAGCGCCTTACGGGATCGACGAAGCGACGGATCGCTACGCGGAGTCTCCGTCACTCCAGCATTGGTTCGGTACGGACCACCTGGGCCGTGATGTGCTCAGCCGCGTCCTGTACGGTGGCCGGGTGTCGCTCCTCGTCGGCTTCGCATCTGTCGTGCTCGGGCTCGGTGTGGGTGTGATCTTCGGCGTGCTCTCAGGGTACGTCGGCGGCTGGCCCGACATCCTCTTGCAGCGCCTCGTCGACATCTTCATGGCCGTGCCGAACATCCTGCTTGCGCTAACGCTGGTCGCGTCCTTCGGTGCGGGCATTGGAAATGTCACGTTGGCAATTGCAGTCGGCATTGCGCCGCGCGCCGCTCGCATTGTCCGAGGCAGCACTCTCGCCATCCGTGAGCTGCCGTACATCGAGGCCGCCGAATCGCTCGGCATGTCCTCGGTACGGCTCATGCTGCGTCACGTGCTGCCTAATATCATGGCACCGATCATCGTTATCGCGTCGATCCAGCTCGGCGTGGCGGTGATCGTGGAAGCATCGTTATCGTTCCTCGGTCTCGGGGTTCCGCTGAACGTGCCGACGTGGGGCAACATGCTGAGCGGAGCTGGCCTTCGCTTCATGATCCGCGCGCCGTGGATGGCGATCGCGCCGGGGATCGCTTTGACGCTGGTAGTGGTGGCGCTGAACCTCTTGGGCGACTCGTTGCGCGACATCCTGGATCCGCGCCTGCGCGGATCGGGCGGCAGGGCTTCCTAGCATGCATTCCGTAGCTGACGGGGGGAGAAAGGGGCAGGACAGCGGATGACTTGCCAGGGCGGGACATCCTGACTGGAGACCAAGCTGGCTCCTGTGCTGAACATCACAATCAAGGCTTTCCGGAGTATTACGCTGCTGCCGGGGTACGAGCGCGTAGGGTGTAATTCCCAGAGGGAGACACAGTTGAACGGAAAACTCTCATCGGTATGGGCGCGTCAACAACTGAGCCGCAGGTCGCTGTTGCGGTCCTCGGCCATTGGCATTTCCGGGCTGGGCGCGGCAGCGCTCATCGGCTGCGGGAGCAGCGAAGAGGAAAAGTCGGCGGCACCCGCCCAGGGCGCTTCAGGCGCTCCGTCCGCCACGACGGCGCCGCAGGCAAGGAAGCGCGGCGGTGTGCTGAAGACATCGATGATCGCGGACCCGCCCGGCTGGAGCCTGTTCCAGGCTGCCTCCAGCACGGTGGCGGTACAGAGTCACGGCTACGACAAGCTGCTGGACGTGGCAACGGGCCCCGGCAAGGACGGCTATAACGTCGAACTCGTCCCGCAGATCGCGCAAGCGATGCCGGAGACGCCTGACCCGACTACGTACGTTTTCAAGATCCGCCAGGGCGTAAAGTTTCACAACGTCGCCCCGGTCAATGGTCGTGCGATGACCGCCGAGGACGTGAAGCAGTCCATCGACAGGCTGCGCGCGGACAAGCAGTGGGCGCCAGACTACAAGGCTGTCTCAGAGGTCACGACGCCGGACGCGAACACGCTAGTTGTGAAAACGTCCTCGCCGTACGCGCCTCTGCTGAACTTCTCCGCCGGTCACTACGGGTGGCGCATCCACCCGAAGGAGATCATCGACAACAAGGACCACGAGAAGAATGCGATCGGTACCGGTCCGTACATCCGCTCGGAGTGGGCGCAAGGTTCGAAGATCGTCTTCAAGCGGAACCCTGACTATTGGAACAAGGACACCGCGTTTGTCGACGAGATCCAATACCTCATCATCCCCGACCAGTCTGCGAACGCCGCGGCGTTTCGTACGAAGCAGATCGACATCCTGTCGGTCTCCCTGGGCTCGGCGCTGACGCAGGACCTGCAGAAGCAGGTCGGCAAGGAAGTGACCAGGCAGGTCGCCCAGGGCAACAGCCCGTGGATCGCGATGAACACGACGAAGCCGCCGTTCAACGACATCCGCGTACGGCAGGCCGTGGCGCTGCTCTACAACCGCGCCGCGGAGGTCGCGTCGGTGCACCTGGGGGATGCTGACCCGATGGGGACGGCGTTGTTGCCGTACCCGGAAGCCCTGAAGCCTAAGGACATCCCGGAGATGGCCAACTTCATGAAGTACGACGTCGCGGAGGCGAAGAAACTCCTGGCGGCGGCGGGCTTCGCCAACGGCTTCAAGACCGAGGTCCACATCACGCCGCAGTACTTCGCCAACACCGGCTACCAGGACTCGGTGGAGCGCTTCATCGGCGACCTCAAGCAGGGCGGCATCGAGGGCACGACTAAGTCGACCGAATACGGCGTCTGGATCGCCAGCGTCTACCGGCCTCCGTTCAACTTTGACGGGATCCTGTGGGGCCCCGGGCGCTACTACGCAGACCCGGACCCGTACGTGGCGTACTGGCTGCACCCGAAGGGCATCGCGAACCAGAGCCGCGTCAATGACCCGGCGATGACCGCGCTGGTCGAGAAACAGGCCGTGCAGATCAACCCGAAGGAACGCTGGGAGACCCTGCGCGAGATCCAGAAGCTAGAGGCCAAGAACGTCTGGTACATCTGGCGCGCGGCGGCGCAGAGTTCGGTCTTTGTCCAAGGCCGCGTGCACGACTTCGCACGTCACGAGGGCTACGACTCGCACGAGTTGTGGTCTGCTTGGGTGGACGCGTAGCCAGCGCGAACGTCCGTCGTGGATAAGCCCCATGCTTGGGGTATGGGGGAGTTCTCTGCGGCGTGAGGAAGCCCGCCTTTCGGCGGGCTTCCTCACCTCTCTTCCAAGTGAATCAGCAACGAGGGGGGTGACTCGGAGTCGCCACACCTCCTAGGTTTACTCAGCCTGTGCAGGAGTGTCACCGGAAGAGTCGGCATCGCTCCTGCGGACGGGGCGAGCAGTCCTTGATCGACGTCCGCCTGCCACTCGAATACGAAAGCGGTCACCTGCCCGGCGCGCTATCGATTCCCGTCGACGAACTCGATCAACGGCTCGCCGGGCTGCCGCGCGACCGCCGCATCATCGCGTACTGCCGCGGTGACTTCGACTCTGGCAGCCGGGACTTCTACAACATCGTCGATTAGGGCGGGGAGACGTGTCCTGCGCCGTTGCCTCACGGGGCCGCGCGATCCCGGTCGGCGCTCGATCACAGCCGAGGCCCATCGCGTCGGAATCGCCACCGGTCGATCTCTGCGGCTCCCGGCTCGCGAGGCGGGCCGCCGCCCGTCACCACCGCTAAAATGGTGGGAGGAACCCGCGAAATTGCCGTCCCGCGTGCCGACGAGAAGACGCTACTCTCGCGCGAGTCGACCGGCTTTGTCCCCGAGCGCCACCCGACAGCAGCAAAGGACCCGCCTCACGGCGGGTCCTGGGTAGGCTTGGTGGAGACGGGGGAGGCGCGACCTCAGCGATTACCCACCGGCCCGACCGCTACTGGGAAACCACGTGGAGGGCCGCCTAGATGGCCCACACGCCGCCCACGCTC
>CAYGHU010000074.1:0-8241 GCA_964349785.1 uncultured Dehalococcoidaceae bacterium
ATCCCAGATCGAACGCGGGCCGGTCGAAAGATAGACATTGGCTGTCCCGTCCGCGGCATGCGCGAGCTTCACCGCCGCCGATCCGGCCGGATAGACCTCGAACGGGATGCGGTAGTGCAGCATTCTTCGTTCGTAGTCGTGCCGCGAGACGACGACGCGGCGCACCTCACCGCTGACGTCGAGCGATGCAAGCGGCTCGCCGTTCTTCCGCGCCTCGCGCCGCTCGCCGCTGACGATGCCTGAGAGCACGTCGCCGGTTGCCGGGAGCGCGATCGCCCCGAGGACGAGCCGGTCCGCGATGAATAGCCCCACGGTGACGCCGTACTCCGGCAGCCCGCGGAGGAACTCGCGCGTGCCGTCGAGAGGGTCGACTACCCATGTTGGCTCGCCATGGATGAGGGGGGCCAACTGCTCCGATTCTTCCGACAGCCACTGCGAGCCTGGGATCAGTGGCATCAGCCGCTCGTGCAGCGTCTCGTCGGCGGCGTAGTCGGCTTCCGTCACCGGACCCTCGCCCGACTTGTGGCCGACACGCATGTGTCCGCTCGCGAGCACATCGAGGATGGCGACGCCGGCGGCGCGCACGGCCTCCTCCAGCGTCTCGCGCAGCCCGTCGAGATCGAAGTCAGCGGCCACGCGGCTCCTTTCCGGGACTACCCCCTTGCCGATGCTACACTTCGAGACAGAATGCGCATCCGACTCCCCGGAGTACGCCGCTTTTCGCACCGCACATCGCTCGTGCGCGCGCTACAAGACGCCGTCGGACGCGCACACGTGTTGCACCTGCCCGAAGACCTCATCGCCTACGAGTACGACGCCACTATCGAGCGTGAACGTCCGGACGCCGTGGTCTTCCCCGCAACGACGGATGAGGTCGCAGCCTGCGTCCGCATCGCCAACGAGTACGAGGCGCCGATCGTGCCTCGTGGCTCCGGCACAGGACTGGCGGGTGGCGCGGTCCCGATCCGTGGCGGGGTCGTCGTGGTGCTGACCCGGATGGACCGCATCATCGAGGTCGACGCGCGCGACCGCATCGCCGTCGTGCAGCCGGGTGTCATCAACCTCGCGTTGCAGGAAGCCTGTGCCGTACAGGGGCTGTTCTACGCGCCCGACCCCTCCTCCCAGCGCATCTGCACCCTCGGCGGCAATATCGCCTCGAACTCCGGTGGGCCACACACGCTCGCGCACGGCAGCACGGTCAACCATGTCCTCGGCATGGAGGTCGTGCTGCCCGACGGCCGCGTGACGTGGCTCGGCGGCCGGCAGCTTGATGTGCCCGGCGTCGACCTCCGAGGCTTGTTCGTCGGTTCGGAGGGGACGCTGGGCATCGTCACCCAGATATGCGTCCGTCTGGAGCGCACGCCGGAGACCGTCCGGACGACGCTCGCCATCTTCGAAAGCATCGACGCCGCCTCTGAGGCGGTGTCCGCGATCATCCGCCGCGGCATCATCCCCGTCGCACTGGAGATGCTCGACCAAGAGATCATCCGCGCCGTCGAGCCGAGCTTGCATGTCGGCTATCCACTCGACGCCGGCGCAGTGTTGCTTATTGAGGTCGAAGGCCTGCGCGAAGCCGTCGTCGCGGACGAAGCCGCCGTCGTGGCCGTCTGCCAGGAATATGGCGCGCGCGAGGTGCGCACGGCCGCCTCCGAAGCCGAGCGCCAGCGGCTATGGGAGGGCCGTAAGGGCGGCATCGGCGCCATCGGCGCTATCAGCCCCAACTTCTACATCCTTGACGGCGTCGTGCCGCGCACCCGCCTCCCCGAGGTCATGCGCGAGGTAATGCGGCTGTCCGGAGAGGCCGGCTTCCGCTGCGGCAACATCTTCCATGCGGGGGATGGCAACCTGCACCCCAACATCATGTTCGATGAGCTTGTCCCTGGCGCGACCCAGCGCGTGCTCGACCTGGGCGGTGCGATCATGCGCGTGTGTGTGGAGGCGGGCGGCTCGATCACCGGCGAGCACGGCGTGGGCCTAGAGAAGCGCTCGTACATGGAATGGATCTTCAGTCCGTCCGACCTCCATGCGATGTCCCGCGTGCGGGTCGCCTTTGGGGCGGGCGAGCGCTTCAACCCCTGCAAGGTGCTCCCAACCGCGCACGGCTGCGGCCACGCGCACGCCTCCGAGGTGCAACGCTACCTCGCGACGCCGGGAGTCTACGTCTAATGACAACGAGCACCGGAGGCACCGACGCGATCCGGGAGGCGCTGCCAACCGCTCGTGAGCGCCCCGCCTCGGACTACCCTATCGACGGCACGTTGCCCGGTCGTGCGTTCCGTCCCGAGACGTCTGACGAGGTAGCGGTCCTGCTGGCTGCGGCCAATAAGGCGTGGCAGACCGTGACGCCCCAGGGTGGCCGCACCGCGCTCCGCCTCGGCAGGCCGCTCGCCGCCTATGACGTCGCCCTCGATATGACCGGCCTCGACCGCGTCGTCGCCTACGAGCCGGAGGATCTCACGGTCACCGTCGAGGCCGGTATGACGCTCGCGAGGCTTCAGGCACTCCTCGGCGAGCGGGGACAGTACCTCCCGGTCGACCCGCCCCCCGACGACCGGGTCACGATCGGGGGCCTGCTCGCCACCGCGCGGCCCGGCGCCTGGCGCAGCCACGTGCCGGCGGCCCGCGACCTGGTGCTCGGCGCGACGGTCGTCACGGCCGATGGGTCGCTGGTGAAATCGGGCGGCCGCGTGGTGAAGAACGTCAGCGGTTACGACTTGCATCGGATGCATACGGGCGCATTGGGCGCCTTCGGCGTGCTGGTCGGAGCGTCCTTTAAGGTCGCTCCGCTGCCCTCTGGACGCCTGACGTTCGCGCTGCGGTGCGCCCACCTGGAGCAGGCCGCCGAGATCGCCTTTGCGCTCTGGGGCCAATCGTTGCCGCTCCGGGCGCTCTCGCTCCTCGCGCCGGCCGCCGCCGAGGCCGCCGGATTACCTGCCGCCCCGCATGTCCTGCTCGAATGCGTTGGCGCGGCCGCAGTCATCGCCCGCACCAGGGAGGCGGTGCATAGGCAGGCGGTATTGCTCCGCGCGAACGGTGGCGAGGCCCTGGGCGGCGACGAGCCGTGGGCAAGGCTCCGAGCCCTCGCCGGCGACGACGCGGGCACGGTGCTGCGCCTCGGTGTCCCCGCTTCAGCACTCGCCGCGGCCATCGAGGAGGCGGCGGACGAGGGCTGCGCTGCCTGGGGGCACCTCGCGGCGGGCAGTGTCATCGCCCGCGCGCCTGGCCTCGATGTCGCGGCTGTCGAGCGCCTCCGCGCCCACGCGGAGGAGGCTGGTGGCTTCCTCCAGATAGAATCCGCCGACGCCTCGATGCGTCGCGCTGTCGACCCCTTCGGCGCTGGCGAGCGGGCGCTGGTGCGGGCGCTCAAGCGCGAGTTCGACCCACAAGACACCATCAACCGCGGGCGCTGGATGGAAGACGTTTGACTCAGGTTGCAGCGGGCGGGCGGCAGTTCATCGGCTTCGTCGGCGACGACATTCCCGCACTGTCCGACCTCCAGAATTGCATTCACTGCGGTTTCTGCCTGCCGGTCTGCCCCACGTACATCGCGACCGGGCAGGAACTCGAGTCGCCGCGCGGACGGCTGCATCTGATGCGGGCTGTGCTCGACGGCCGCGCCGAGGTGACCGGCCGCCTGGCGGCGCACCTCGATCTCTGTTTGCAGTGCCGCGCCTGTGAGACGGCCTGCCCGTCGTCCGTGCCCTACGGCCGCATCATGGAGGACGCTCGCGCTGCCACGATGGCGCGCGGTGTCACCAAGCGCCCTCTCTCGTGGACGCTGCGAGCGCTGCTGTTGCGCCATGTCGTGGCGCGTCCGCGCGTGCTGGCGTTGTGCTTCGCACTCGGCCGCGCCTACACACGTTCGGGACTGCAGGGCCAACTGCGAGGACGCTGGCGCGCGGCCATCCCGGCGCGCCTCCGCGTGGTTGAGGCGCAGACGCCTGTCCTCGACGACCGGCCCTTCCGGCGGCGAGGCGTGCTCGCGAAGCCGGAGCCAGCCCGTACGCGCGTCGCCCTGTTGACCGGCTGCGTCCACGGCGACCTGTACCCGCAGGCGCATCACGCCACCGTGCGCGTCCTCGCCCGCCTCGGTTGCGAGGTCATCGCCCCGCCTGGGCAACTCTGCTGCGGCGCCCTCCATACGCACGCCGGAGATGCCGAGGCGGCTCGCACTCTGGCGCGCCGCAACATCGCCGTTTTCGAGGATGCCGGCGTCGATGCTGTCATCGTGAACGCCGCGGGCTGTGGGGCGGCGATGAAGGAGTATGGCCGTCTGCTCCGCAACGATCGGGAATGGTCCGGGCGGGCCGAGGCGTTCGCATCGAAAGTGCAGGACGTGATCGAGTTCGTGGCCGCCCGGGACTTCACCGGCGGCCTTGGCGAACTCGACCTGGACGTGACGGTGCAGGACGCCTGCCACCTGGCCCACGCGCAGGGTATCCGCGAAGCCCCGCGTACCATCCTCGGCGCCATTCCAGGCTTGCGCATCCAGGAACTGCGGACGCCGGACCGTTGTTGCGGCGCGGCGGGCGTCTACTCGCTCGTCCAGCCCTCGATGTCTAGCGCCGTCCTCGATGCCAAGATGGAAGACATCACCGCCAGTGGCGCGTCGGTCGTTGCGACCGCAAACCCCGGCTGCACGATGCAGATCGAGGCCGGCATCCGTCGTATCGGCATGCTCGCCACCGTCCGACACGTCATAGAATTGCTAGATCAATCGTATCGCGCGGAGGATGCGAGGCTGGAGCGGTAGTCGCTATCCTTCCGCCACCCGCCACTGTGACGACAGGCGGCCGTCGTTGAACTCGAACGCGTCGAACTCGTAGCCGCGTACCTGGCCCGCCAGCGAGGCGTACTCGGGTGGGGCGGAGAGGGGGAACATCGCGGGTACCTGGTCCAGCAGCACCCGCTGTGCCTTGCGTGACTGCTCGGCCCGCCGCTCCGGCTCGAGCTCCGTGAACACCGCCCGCGCCGCGGTATCGAATACCGGATCCGAGTAGCCCCAGAGTGAGAAGTTGCCGGTCAGCCCGCCCGTCAGGTGTAGGCGCAGGCCGATGTCTGGCGTGCGCAGGTCGTCCAGTTCGAACAGGGCCGCCTCGAAGTCGCCCGCGAGGAACAACGGCTCCCAGTCGGTCGGCGGCAGCAGGTTCACACGCGGGACGAACCCCGCCTCGCGGAGCTGCGTGTCGACCAACTGCGCGACCGCACGCATCGAGGTCGTGTTCGGCCCCTCAATGGCGAAACTCAGCTCCGTCTTCCCGGCCGCATCCAGCAGCTTTCGCACCTCGTCCAGGTTGCGCTGGTACAGGGGGTGCTTCAGCAGATCCGCCTCGGAGAGCGCGTCACCGGCGTGCGCTGGCCCCACCGGGCCGCTCAGTATCCCATCGTCAAGGGCCGCGATCGCGGCCTGGTCGAGGGCGAGCGCGATCGCTCGCCGGACGCGGACATCCTGGAACGCTGCCACGAACCGCACATTGCCGCCCGCCGGGCCCTTCTTCTGCGGGAAGAGCGACAGTCCGAGACCGCGCAGCCGCCTCGACGCCCGCTTTGATACGGTCGCGCCTGGACGCGTGCCTGCCGCTCCCGGCTGGACGTCTCGAGGATGGATCCGTATATCGAACTCGCCCCGGACGAAGGCCGCGTCGAGGTCCTGGCCGGCAGGCGTATCCGTGACCACCAGCCCTTCCAGCAACGGTTCGCGGGAGCGGTAGAACAAGGGATTCGCCGCCAGTCCCACGCCCGCGGCATCGCGCACGGCTGGTACGTAGGGTCCGCTCCCGAGCCGCGCATCGACCGCTCCATAGCGCACCTGCGAACGGACGCTCGCGGACAGCGGGTCAGACAGATAGTCGAAGAGCAGGCTGAAGGGCGCGCGCAGCCGGAGCACAAGCGTTTCGATATCTGGCGCTTCCACCCGTTCGATGACGTTGGCGAACAGATACTCGCGGTCGGCGGCGCGTTCCTGGAAGTCGTGCAGGATGTCCTGCGAGGTGAGCGCGGCCGCCAGATTCTGACTGTCCGGGTGAAAGCGAAGGTCGTCCCTGAGCCTGCAGGTCACCGTCAGCGAGTCGCCGATCTCGACGAACCGCGCGAGGTCGCCGTGGATGCGGGACCTCCTCGGGTCGAACGCCACGAGGCACGAGTACACCAGCCCAGCTGGAACGGCAAGGGAAGGGCTCAGGACGTCCGTGGCGATGCGTAAGCTCCCAATGCGCTCTTTCTGAGATGGAGCTTTCGGGTCGCCCGCAAGCAGCCCGCCACCGCCGCAGGCCGCGAGCATCACCCCCGCGAGCGTGCTCCCACCGAGACGCAATATCTCACGGCGACCATAAAGCCGGGCGGGAAGCATGGGCGTACGAGTTCTCGTTTCGAGCCTAAGGCGCGCACGCTATGGTACGGATGCGGCGGTACATACCGCCAGCGGTACATACACCGTATCAGCGCTACGCTGACGCTATGGATATACCTGCCGGCCCCAGTCGTCCTCGCAGCACCTGGAAAGTGCTTGGTGGCTTGATCCTGGCGGTCGCTGTTGGGTTCCTGCTGCTCGGTGTGTGTGTCGCCGCCTTCGTCTCCAGCACGCCCGCCCACACACTCGAGGTGCCACGCCGCGACCTCGATGCTGGCATCCCTCGGTTCTACCCCCTGACGAGCTTTGGCGCGGATACAACCGGACGCACGTTCGGGGCCTGGGTCGTGTTGCAAGAGGACGGGACGGCTAACGCGTTCTACTCCCGAGACCCTCGCTCATCCTGCTATCTGCCGTGGCGCTCCGACTTCGTCTTCGAGGGGACGGCAGGCTGGTTCCGCGACCCCTGCGATGGCAGCACCTATACCATCGAAGGGAGCGCCGTCTTTGGGCCAGCCCCGCGTGGCATTGACCAATTCGACGCTGAGGTCAGCGCGAGCACGGTAGCCGTTGACCTGGAACGGGTCAGGCTGGGGGAATGCCGGACAGTGGAGTCATCAACTGAGCAGCAATCCTGCTCGCGGCCCGGACAACCTCGTTACGAGAAGAAGCCGCCAGTGGTTGTGCCTGGCGGCGGCTAGCATCGATGCCGTCAATCACGAACCGAAGAGTTCTTCTGTTATCTCGTTGCGGTCGCGATCAAGGTACGTAGCCACGTCGGAAACAATGGAACTCAGCGTTCCAGCCCTCAGTGACCGGTGGCGTGGCACGGTCACATGATGCTGGCTGCCTCGAATTGTCGATGTGAGTCGCAGATGACCGCCTGTCTGCCGCGTGACCTCGTATCCGAAGCGTCCAAGCAAGGTCGCGAGTTCAGTTCCAGAAAGATCTGGAGGAAGTCTCACACGGTGATGACTTCGTCTCGGACGAAGTGCAGACGGATCAGCCGGGGACGTTCGAATTCCTCAAAGTGGCATTGCACAGCATCCCGTACCATCTCCTTCAAGTCCGTGAGCGTGTCGCCCTCAGTATGAATCGAATAGCCGAGGGCACGCGCCGAAAACCCGCCCTCGGGTGACTCTTCCACCGTGAAGATGATCTCGGAATCCAGCATCGCGCTCAGGCTACCAGATACCCAGCATCATCTTGACCTCGTCGGAGGCCATGGTCTTCGGATCCCAGGGCGGATCCCAGACGAGGTTCACCTCCACGTCCTCGACGCCTTCGATCTGCGTCAGCATGTGGTAGGCCTGCCCCTGGATCATCGGGCCCACCGGGCAGCCCGGCGAGGTTAGCGTGAGGTCGATGGTCACGAGGCCCTCGTCGTCGATGTCGACGTGGTAGACCAGGCCGAGGTCGACGATGCTCATGTGCAATTCGGGATCCTGGATCTGGCGCACAACCTCCCACAGCTGATCGGAGGTAGGGTGCTCCAGTCCGGTCGTTTCGGTCTCAGCCATCACTGGCTCCTTTCGTCCGTCGTCACGGGGACTCGAGGTGTGTCCTCGTCCAGCGCCTGATCCAGCGTCTTCCACGCCAGCGAGGCGCATTTCACGCGCACCGGGAACTTCGCGACGCCCACCAGTGCCTCGATGTCGCCGAACTCCTCGCTCAGCGGTTCGCCTTCCACCATCATGCGCTGGAACGCGTTCACGCCAGCGCGTGCCTCTTCGACGCTTCGCCCCTTCACATACTCAGTCATCATCGACGCTGAAGCCTGCGAAATGGAGCAGCCGACGCCATCGAAGGCGATCTCTACGATATGCCCATCGTCGATGGTCAGTTCGACGCTGAGCTGGTCGCCGCACAACGGATTCGCCCCGTCGGCCGAG
>CAYGHU010000075.1:0-1635 GCA_964349785.1 uncultured Dehalococcoidaceae bacterium
GCTGGCTGATCCTGGGTCAAAGTCTTCCTCCTCCAAAGCCCCCTGGGGTGATTGAAGGAGACTAGAGACAGACAGTTACGCGGCGTTTGCTCAGCGATGAACAGTACATTTCGTTTACGCTGCTGTCCGCTTTCAGCCAGACGCGGACAACCATCAATGCTCGTGCAGGAGAACCGGAGGGAGGGAGCGGGATGGCCGACAGTCAGTCTGCCGAGATGAGTTCGAACCGGTGGGACACCAGCGCTCCCCAGGCCAGCATCGCACTGACCGGACAGTACTTCGTCGAGGACAATTCGACCGCGCGGCGCACCGCGGATTCGTTGAGGTCGTGGCCGCTGACGATGTGGACGACCTCGACCTCCGTATATACGCGGGGGTGCTCATCAGCACGGAGGCCATGGACCTCGATGCGATAGTCGGTGATGTCCTGCCGCGCCTTGCGGAGGATAGAGATGACGTCCATGCCGGTGCAGCCGGCAAGGGCCATCAGCACGGCTTCCATCGGGCCTGCGCCGAGGCGCCTGCCGCCGTGACCATCGGATGCGTCCAGGAGAATCGTGTGGCCTGAGCGGGACGTGACCTCGAATGCCATGCTCTCGCCATCATGGATGAGATGGGCCGTCGCGAGGCTCTGTTGCTGTCCTGCTTCCGGCATGGTCATCGGTAGCTCCTCGGCAGAGCGGTCTGCGGAACGATCATAACGCGACGAGGAGGCCATATGGCCTCCTCGTCGCGTTCGATGTACGCCGTGTATTGGGTTACTGCGCCTTTGACACCTTGTCAGCGGTCTTGCTGACCGCCGCCTTCACCAAGTCGGCATTGAGCGAATCTGACGTGCCGAAGACGGTCACGGAAGCGATCGCGTTCTTGTCCGCCCACGCATACACCTCAGTATGGAGCATGAACTTGACGCCGGCGGACGACATTTCCAAATCGAACGCTTGCGCCACGCCGTTGTGAGGCGCGTCGGTCATAGGCTTCACCGACTTCAGGTCGAACTGCAGGTCTGCGGGTATCTCGCCGCCTGAGCCTTTGATGATATCGCGGAAGCAATCCTCGAACTCTCTCGAGTTGAATGCTCCCTTGGCGTCTGCAATCAAGTCGCTCGCGACTTTCGATTCCTTATAAACGGCGACCTCGATATCGACGGATGCGCCCAGGAGGGCATCCGTCTTCTGGAAGCTCTTCGACGCGCGCCCGATCCGGGATGCGTCGGCCTTCTTCGCGGCATTCGTGACTTTCTTGACATATGA
This sequence comes from uncultured Dehalococcoidaceae bacterium, assembly GCA_964349785.1. Lineage (GTDB taxonomy): Bacteria > Chloroflexota > Dehalococcoidia > UBA2979 > UBA2979 > JAIBBD01. Next base: position 1,254 of record CAYGHU010000075.1, read on the forward strand.
GTCGCAGGCTTTTGCCTGGACAAGGTCGGGGTCTTCGACATCGAGGAATGAGCCGGTGAATTCGTCTGTCGAGAGGACAGTCCAGCCTGTGCCCGGCAAATCCTGCTCCGTGATCAGGGCTGCGTGAGCAGTCGAATCGCCCTTCGCTGTGTCGGTCGAACTGCTCCCGCCGCTCGTAGCTGTACTGGTCCCGGCAGCGCTAGTCCCGGTTGCCCGGGTGGCTCCAGCGCTGGAGGTGGCAGAGCTGGCAGCGGCAGTGCTCGTGGCAGAGGCGGAACTTGTGTCGTCCCCGCTGTCCTTGTCATCGTCACCGCCGCAGGCGACCAGAGCGAAGGCGGCCACCAGTGTGCCAAGCAGCAACAGTATCGAGCGCGAATAGCGC
>CAYGHU010000075.1:1735-8128 GCA_964349785.1 uncultured Dehalococcoidaceae bacterium
GGAAACGTCATCGACCTGCCGTCGCTGTGGTCATCGGAGCGGCGTTCACGGCTGTGGTCACTGCGTTCGTCGAGGACTTCATGACGCCGCTGCTCGCCGCGATTGGAGGGCAGCCGGACTTCTCCGCCCTCGATTTCACGATTAATGACAGCACCTTTCGCTACGGGCATTTCGTGAACGCGGTGATCTCCTTCGTCTTGATCGCGGCGGTCGTCTTCTTCTTCGTGGTCATGCCGGTGAACGAACTCATCGCCCGTTCGCGCCGAGAACCGCCGGCTGACCCCACGACCCGAAAGTGCCTCGAATGCCTGAGCGAGATCCCGCTCGCGGCGCGCCGCTGCGCGTTCTGCGCCAGCGAGGTCAGCACTGACCTTGCCCCGGGATCGCTCGCCTAGCCTCGCGGCCTCTGCTAGCCTCGACACCTCGACCACACGAGGCGCGAGGAGACGACATGGCCGGTCGTGACGAGGCGGGAGCGGAGAAGCTCTGGGGAGGGCGGTTTAGCGCCCCCACCGACGCACTCGTCGAGGCGTTTACGGCCTCGATTGACTTCGACCGCCGTCTCTACCGCGAAGACATCGCCGGGTCGATCGCCCATGCGCGGATGTTGGCCCGGCAGGGGATCATCGCGCACGCCGACGGCGACGCCATTATGGCCGGCCTCGAAGCCATTCGCGCGGAGATCGAGGCGGGCCGCTTCGAGTTCCGGCCGGAGCGCGAAGACATCCACCTCAACATCGAGGCCGCGCTTGCCGAGCGGATCGGAGAGACAGCGGGGCGGCTCCATACCGCACGCTCCCGCAACGACCAGGTCGCCACCGACTTGCGGCTGTTCGTCCGCGGAGCGTGCGACGAGGCGACCGGACGGCTGCGCGGTATGCGTGCGGCGCTCCTCGACGTAGCCGACCGCGAGGCCAATACCGTGATCTCCGGCTACACCCACCTCCAACGGGCGCAGCCGGTATTGCTGGCGCATCACCTGCTCGCGTACGAGGCGATGTTCGCGCGCGACAGCGAGCGGTTCGAGCAGGCTCGGAAACGGACGAACGTACTGCCCCTGGGGTCCGGCGCGCTGGCGGGAGTGACCTACCCTGTCGACCGGGAGTCCGTAGCGGAAGAACTGGGGTTCGACTCGGTCGCGGCAAACTCCCTCGACGCGGTGTCCGACCGTGACTTCGTGGTGGACTTCCATGCCGCAGCAGCGCTGGCGATGGTGCACCTGTCGCGGCTGTGCGAGGAGATCGTGATCTGGTCCACCGCCGAGTTCGGCCTCATCCGGCTGCCGGACGCCTTCGCCACCGGGTCGAGCATTATGCCGCAGAAGAAGAACCCCGATGTGGCAGAGATTGTCCGAGGCAAGAGCGCCCGCGCCATCGGGAACCTCGTGCAGGCGCTGACGCTGCTCAAGGCGCAGCCGCTGGCCTACAACCGCGACCTGCAGGAGGACAAGGAGCCGCTGTTCGATTCAGTGGATACGCTGCTGAGCTCACTCGCGGTCACGGCGGCCATGCTCCCGGCACTCACATTCGACCGTGAGCGAGGCCGCGAGATGGCCATCGGACAATTCGCCCTCGCGACGGACGTGGCGGACTACCTCGCGAAGCGAGGCGTGCCGTTCCGCGAGGCGCACGCCACGGTGGGCGCGCTGGTAGCGAAGTGCGAGCGGGAGGAACGGGCGCTCTCCGACCTGACCGCCGAGGAGTACCAGGCCGCACATCCAGCCTTCGCGGCGGACGTGCTTGACATCGACCTCGTTGCAGCATTGCGGGCGCGAAGCGCCACCGGCGGGACCGCGCCCGAGGCCGTCGCGAGCGAACGGGCGGCGGCGCGAGCGCGTCTCGAAACAGAGCGCCAGACGTGAGCACCACTCGGCGAATACGCATCGCACCGTCGATCCTGACCGCCGACTTCGGACGGCTGGCCGAACAGGTGTGGGCCGCCGAGACGGGCGGATGCGACCTCTTTCACCTCGACGTGATGGACGGGCACTTCGTGCCGCAACTGAGCTTCGGGCCGTCCGTTGTGGCGGCGGTGCGACGGGTGACGTCGCTGCCAGTCGAGGTGCACATGATGGTGGAGCGGCCGCACGAGCACTTCGAGTCGTTCGCGCAGGCGGGGACCCAGCGGCTGATCTTCCACTACGAGGCGCAGGGTGAGCCCTTGGCACACATCGAGGCGGTGCACGGCTTCGGCTGCGAGGCGGGCATCGCCATTAACCCGGAGACGCCGGCCACCGCCATCGAGCCGTGGCTCCGAGACCTCGATGAGATCGTAGTGATGCTCATCAAGCCGGGGCGCGGCGGCCAGGAGATGATGCCGGAGCACCTGGAAAAGGTGCGCGAACTGCGGGCGCGCCTCGATGCAATGGGGCGGGAGATGCCCATTGAAGTGGATGGAGGCGTGAAGGTGCATAACGCCGCCTCGTGCGTCCTCGCGGGGGCGGAGATCCTCGTGGCCGGGTCGGCGGTGTACAACGAACGGGAAACGCCAGAGCAGGCGATGGCGGCGTTGCGGGCGGCGCTGACCTCGTAATGTCAGCCATGACTCCGCGCGCGGGCTACGAGGCGCAGGCTACCGAAATCGAGCAGGCGCTGCGGCTGGTCGCCGATCCCGCGCGGGCCGAGGGCGAGCAGCGCTACCTCAAGAGCGACCTGGAGTTCATCGGCGTCGGGACGCCCGGCATACGGCAAGTCGTGCGGGAGTTCCTGCGCTCGAACAGCAAGCTCGGCCGCGGGCAGGTGCTCGGCCTCGTGCAGGCCCTTTGGGAACAGCCGATCCATGAACGGCGCACTGTTGCCCTCGACCTGCTCGACCGGCACAAGAAACTGCTCCTGCCGGAGGACATCGCGTTCATCGAGCGGCTGCTGCGGGAGTCGCGGACCTGGGCGTACGTCGATGCGCTCGCCGTCAACGTCGTAGGGACACTCGTCGAGGAGCATCGGGGACTAAACGCGGTGCTGGACCGCTGGTCTCAGGATGAGGACTTCTGGATTCGCCGCTCCTCGATGCTTGCGTTGATGCAACCGATCCGGCGCGGCGCTGGCGACTTCGAGCGCTTCGCCCGCTACGCCGATTCGATGCTGGACGAGCGGGAGTTCTTCATCCGCAAGGCGATCGGCTGGGTCTTACGCGAGGCGTCGAAGAAGCGGCCTGAGATCGTGTATGCATGGCTGGCGCCTCGGACGCACCGGGCGTCTGGCGTGACGATACGCGAAGCGGTGAAGTACCTGCCTGCCGAACAGCGCGAGCAGTTGATCGAGGCCTACAAGGAGCGCCGGCTGGCACGATAACGCCGGGCATCTCCCGAGAACTGAGCTCGTCCGTTCCTCATTTCTCATCGGTCATGCGAAATAGTGGACAGCCTACTTGCGAGTTGCTAAACTCCCGCCGCCGCTCGCTAGCGGCGTCGCGGCAATTCTTGGCCACGGCACGAGGAACTATAGGGAAGAGGGGGAGACCATGGACCGGCTCAAGCGAGCAGCGGCCATAACGGGGATCGGCGAACTCAAACCGCTGAAGCGCACAGAACTGTCGTCCGACGACCTCATGATGGATGCGGTGCGCTTGGCGCTCGATGACTCCGGCCTCGAGACGAAGGACATCGACGGCATCCTCATCACACCGCCGCTGTCGTCTACCATCACGATGGCGCACGCCGGCGCGGTCGCCGAGATGCTCGGCATCCGCCCGACCTACGCAAATGTCGTGGACATGGCCGGCGCGTCTGGCGCTTCGCAGGTATGGAAGGCCGCCTCCGGCATCGCCGACGGCATGGCGAAGCACGTCCTCTGCATCACCGGCGAGGCCACCAACCCGCAGGCGTTCCGCAACATGCCCCGTCGCATGTCCCTCGGCTTCCACGATGTCGACTTCGAGTCGCCCTACGGCGCAATGGGCGCACCGTCCGGCTACGCCCTCGCGGCCATGAGGCACCAGCATGAGTACGGCACCACCGCCGAGATGCGCGCACGCATCTCCGTTGATCAGCGGACGAATGCGCAGGCCAACCCGGACGCGATGTTCTACGGCGTCCCCATCACCACGGAAGACGTGATCAACTCACGGCTCGTGTCCGACCCGTTCCACCTGCTTGAGATCGTCATGCCGGTGTCTGGGGCCGCCGCGTTCATCGTCTCCGAGGCGGAAGCCGCGAAGACGATGAAGAACCCGCCGGTATGGCTCCTCGGCGCCGCTGAGATGATCGGCCACTCGAGCATCTCCCAGGCAAAGAGCGTGACGACGAGCCCGGTCGCGTACACCGGCCCCAAGGCACTGGAGCGAGCCGGCGTCGCGCACAAGGACATCGACCTGCTTTCGATCTACGACTGCTTCACGATCATGGTGATGATGACCATTGAGGACGCTGGCTTCTGCGAGAAGGGCAAAGTCGGTCCCTGGGCCCTCGAACACGACATGACCTACAAGGGCGAACTGCCCGTAAACACCCACGGCGGACAGATGTCCTTCGGACAGGCGGGCCTCGCCGGCGGCACCAGCCACGTCATCGAGGCGGTACGCCAACTGCGGCACCAGGCCGGCGAGCGGCAGATCAAGGACTGCGAGCTCGTCTTCGTCAACGGCAACGGCGGCATCATGGCCGAGGAATGCTCCCTCGTCCTCTCCAACAACTAGGCGTCCAGTCGGAGGTATCGCTCGTGACGACTCAAGAAGCCCCACCGAAGGTAGCCCGGCCGCGGCCGGACCCGTCCGAGATCTCGCGCCCCTACTTCGAGGGGGCGAAGCAGCACAAGTTGATGGTCCAGCGCAACAAGCGCACCGGCGCGTACCTGTTCTACTCCCATTATTTCGACCCGGCGGATCCGGGTGCCGAACTCGAATGGGTCGAGGCCAGCGGCAAAGGGAAGATTTACTCCTTCACCATCGTCCGTCAGCACCCGCACCCGTTCTTCACGGAGCGGCTGCCCTACGCCTACGCCATCATCGAGCTGGACGAGGGCGTGCGGATGATCTCCAACGTGATCACCGACGATGTCGAGGCGCTGCGCTGCGACATGCCCGTCGTTGTGGACTTCGAGGACATCGACGACGAGATCGCGGTACCGGTATTCCGGCTCGCCTCGTAACAACGGCGCCCTACGGCGCGCTGCAACCTGTGGAAGTGGCGCCAGCTTGCGGGCCAGCGCCACTTCCTTTGCGTCTCCGCCTCACTTGGTGCTATTCTCCTACTCGCTATGGAGCGCGTGTCTTTAAGGTCGGCCCCGCGAGGCCGGGAAGGGACGCAGGGATGAAACACGTCAAGCACCGGCTATCGGGCATTCGTTCGCTCCAATGCTCACCCTCCTCTTTCTTCGGGAGGGTTTTTTATGTCTGAGCGCCCCCTACCGGAACGCGCCATGGGCACTGTGCTCGATGAGGAAGGGGTGCGGCGGACGCTGGCGCGCCTCGCCCACGAGGTGGTCGAGCGCAACGGCGGCCTCGAAAACCTGGTGCTGGTCGGCATCCAGACCCGCGGCGTCACGCTGGCCCAGCGTCTCGCCACGATCATCGAGGGCTTCGAGGGTGAGCGCCCGCCGGTGGGTGCGCTCGATATCACCCTCCACCGTGACGACCTCGCGGCGCGCGGGCTCGACGCCACGACGCGGCCCACGACACTCCCAAACATCGAGGGCCGCAACGTCGTCATCGTGGATGATGTACTGTTCACAGGCCGCACGACCCGCGCGGCCCTCGACGCGCTGAACGACTTCGGGCGGCCGCGCGTCGTCCGTCTCGCGGTTCTCGTCGACCGCGGCCACCGCGAACTCCCCATTCGCGCCGACATGGTCGGCAAAAACATCCCCACCGCCCATCCGGACGATGTCCAGGTGTTACTGGTGGAGGAGGATGGCCGGGATGTCGTCATGGTCATCCCCGGCGGAGGAGAAGGGCGATGACCACAACTGCCCGGCCGCTCACGTCTGCCACGCCCACACGCGCATGGCAGCACCACCACGTACTCGACCTGGATGACTTCACGCGCGACGAGATCGAGGAGGTCCTCACCCTCGCCGACCGCATGCGCGAGGTGCTCGACCGCCGCATCGCCCGCGTCCCGGCGCTTCGAGGTCATACCATCGTCAATCTCTTTTATGAAAACTCAACCCGCACCCGCGCGTCGTTCGAACTGGCCGGCAAGGTGCTCGGTGCGGATGTCCTCAGCCTGAGCGCCAGCACCTCCTCCGTGCAGAAAGGCGAATCGCTGATCGACACTGTCCGCACACTCCGCGCGATGGGCGCGGATGTGATCGTCATGCGACACGCCTCAGCGGGCGCGGCCTACCTCGCCGCCAGCCACACCGAGGCGTCGATGGTCAACGCGGGCGACGGCGCCCACGCACACCCGACCCAGGCGCTGCTCGACCTCTACACCATGCGCAAGCACTTCGGCGACCT
>CAYGHU010000076.1:0-7961 GCA_964349785.1 uncultured Dehalococcoidaceae bacterium
GGCGATACTGCATCGCAAATGCTAGAGCTACTGCGGCGATACGATGTCATCCCCAAGGCCACCTGACCTCACTGTTCCGCGCTAAGATCGGCCTACAGGGGATCGGGCTTGCAGTCGTAACGAACGTATGTTCCCATATCCTCCCTTGTAGCCACTCGGAGGATCGATGGTCACCACCTCTCGCATCCTGACCCACCCCGTCGCCATCACCGACAATGCCCGGACGGTCCTCGGACGGCGATACCTGCTGCGCGACGACGCGGGCCGCATCATTGAGACTCCAGAGCAACTGTTCGCGCGCGTCGCGGAAGCCGTCGCCTCCGCCGAGCAAGATGAGGACGCACGCGCCGGATGGGCGCAGCGGTTCTACAACGCCATGGCGGCACTGAAGTTCCTCCCGAACTCCCCAACACTCATGAACGCGGGCGCCGGGCGCGGCACTCTCGCCGCCTGCTTCGTGCTCCCCGTCGAGGACACCCTGGAGTCGATTATGTCGACTGCACAGGCGGCAGCGATGGTACAGAAGTACGGCGGCGGCACCGGCTTCGCCTTCTCCCGGTTGCGCGGCGTGGGCGAGCCCATCGCCACGACGCACGGGTCGGCATGCGGCCCCGTCTCTGTACTGCGTCACTACGACGATGTCTCGCGCCTGGTCACCCAGGGCGGCAAGCGCGAGGGCGCGAACATGGGCGTCCTCCGCGTCGACCATCCCGACGTGCGCGCGTTCATCCATGCGAAGGACGACGGCGTCTCGGCGCAGCGCTTCAACATCTCCATCGCCGTGACCGATGAGTTCATGCGCGCGGCCGCCTCTGGTGACCCCGTCACGTTGCGTGACCCCCGCGACGGCTCGCCGCGAGGCGCCGAAGACGCCGGGGCACTCCTCGACGAGATTGCGCGGGCGGCCTGGCTGACCGGCGATCCCGGACTCGTGTTCCTCGACTCCATCAACCGCGCGAACCCCACGCCCACTCTCGGTGCCATCGAGGCGACGAACCCCTGCGGTGAGGTGCCGCTGCTGCCGTGGGAGGCATGCACGCTCGGTTCCATCAATGTCGCGCGCTTCTGGGACCAGAAGGCGGCCGGCCTCGACTGGGACAGCCTGCGCGAGACCGTGGCGCTCAGCGTGCGGTTCCTGGACGACGTCGTCGAGGTCAATACGTTCCCGCTACAGGAAATTGCCAAGGCGGTGCGAGGCAACCGGAAAATCGGTCTGGGCGTCATGGGCTTTGCCGACCTCCTGATTGCGGCCGGCATCCCCTATGACTCGGAAGAGGCCCTGTCATTCGCCGCGCGACTGGCTCGCGCCATCAGCGAGACAGCCGACGAGGCCTCAGCGGCCCTCGGCGAGGAGAAGGGCGTATTCCCGAACTGGGAGCGCTCCGTCTACGCCGGAAGCACGCGCTATCGCAACGCCACACGCACCTGCATCGCCCCCACCGGCACCATTGCGATCATCGCCGGGGCCTCCTCGGGCATCGAGCCGCTATTCTCGTTGGCGCACTACCGCAGGATGGGCGACGGCACGCTGCTGCCCGAGGTTTCGTCGGCGTTCGAACAGGCGGCCCGCGACGGCGGGTTCTACTCACCAGAGCTCATGGAAGACTTGGCGAACGGGGCGTTGCTCGGCGACCGGCCGGAGGCGCCTGACCAGGTGAAACGCCGCTTCGTCACGGCACATGAGATCGGCTGGGAACGGCACGTGCGTATGCAGGCCGCGTTCCAGGCGCATACGGACCTCGCCGTGTCGAAGACCGTGAACCTCCCGAGGAATGCCACCGCCGACGAGGTGCGCGCCGTATACGTCCTCGCGCACGAGCTGGGATGCAAGGGCGTCACCGTCTATCGCGATGGCTCGCGGGCGGTACAGGTGCTCGCGCACGCGGACGGAGGTCCGCCGGTGGCCATGGAGCCGTACCGCCGCCACCTGCCCGATGAGCGGCCCGCGGTGACGCACAAGTTCCGCGTCGGCGAGCAGGAAGGCTACGCCACCGTCGGGCTGTTCGAGGACGGGACCCCCGGCGAGGTGTTCATCAAGATGGCCAAGGAAGGCTCGACGGTCTCCGGCCTGACCGACGCGGTCGCACTCCTGACCTCGATAGCGCTCCAGTACGGTGTGAGTATCGAGAAGCTAGCGTCGAAGCTCGAGCAGACACGCTTCGAGCCCTACGGCACCACGGGCAATCCCGACATCCCGTTCGCCACCAGCGTCCTCGACTACATCTTCCGCTGGCTTCGGCTGCACTTTGGGAATCCGGCGGAGTCACTCGATGTCCAGGCGGAGGCGGCCGGCGTGTTTTCGGGCCTGACTTGCCCCGACTGCGGCATGCAGCTTGCCTACATGGAGCGATGCCTGGTCTGCCAGTCCTGCGGATACTCGAAGTGCGCATGAACGCGCGAGGCGACACACACGGTAATATCGGCATATGGGTCTACTCGCCGACTTCAAGGCCGCCGCCGTGGCTCGCCGCCGCTTCCCGGACGATGAGCGGCTGACGCCGGCCTCCATGTTCGCGCTCGTCCGGGATATGCCGTACAAACGCGCCGCTGACCCGCTCCCGGAGACGACGATTCGGGAATGGCGGGGCGCCAGCTCAGGGAAACACTATCTGCTGCAAGCGCTGTACCGGGAGTTCGGGCTGCATTCGATCTTGATCCACGCCGCCTGCCAGATCACCGCCGCAGATTGGCCATGGTTGCCTCCAGACTTGAAGGCCCAACTCCTCGCCGGGCCAATCCCAGACGTGCATACCTTCCTGCGACTGGAGACTGGCGCCGAGTGGATGACCGTCGACGCCACGTGGCCGCTGGCGGCTGCCCGCCTCGGACTGCCCGTGAACGAGCGGTTCGAAGCGGGCCGAGGCATGAAGGTCGCCTGCGAGCCGGAAGAGGTGTTCCACGTGCCGGACAGCGTTGACCCCCAGGCATTCAAGGACACGCTCATCGAGCGGTTCGTCGGCGGCCAGGCGGGGCGCCGCGATCGGTTCATGCGGGCGCTCAGCGCATGGCTCGCCGGGGAGAACCCAGCAAGTGATCCCGGATAACCGAGGCGTATCGCCCGCCCGATGTGCAGGATTGCACCGATCACCCGGTCGACGAAAGGCGCGATGTCTCAGTACCGTCATCTCGGAATCAAAATGGAGGCGTCGTGAACATCCGGCATCGTGAAGATGTGCACGCCTCCGTGGGACACCCCCTGCTGGATGCACCGCCACTGGCCGTGCACGGCTTGCGCAAGCAATACCCGAAGCACGAGGCCGTCCGCGGCATCGACTTCACGGTGAAGCAGGGGGAGATCTTCGGCCTGCTGGGCCCAAACGGCGCGGGGAAGACCACGACCATCGAGATTCTCGTCGGCCTCCGCGGCCCTACGGCCGGAAGAGTCGAAATCTTCGGAGTCGATGTCGCCCAGGAGCCTGCTCGCGCTCGCTCCATGCTCGGCATTCAGCTCCAGGAGTCCGATTTCTTCGAGCACCTGCAACTGCGCGAGCAACTGGACTACCTGGGCGCCTGCTACGGCAGAAAGCCGGACAGCGCTGCACTCCTCGGATACGTCGGGCTCGCCGATCGAGCGCGCTGGAAGTTAAAGCAACTCTCTGGCGGGCAGAAGCAGCGCTTCGCGCTGGCCGCCGCCCTCGTCAACGACCCACCGCTCGTCTTGCTGGACGAGCCCTCCACGGGACTCGACCCGACTGCCCGCCGCCAGCTCTGGGACTTGATCCGCGCCTTGCGCGACGACGGGCGCACAGTGCTCCTCTCCACGCACTACATGGAAGAGGCCGAAGTGCTCTGCGACCGCGTCGCCATCATGGATCGAGGCATCATTGCCGCCATCGACACGCCGCTCGCCCTCATCGACCAACTCGTCGCGGGCGGGTTCCGTCGCCAGATAGAGGTGCGCGAAGCGACGCTCGAGGACGTATTCGTCCACGTGACCGGCCACGGGTTCGAGGACGAACCGGCAACCAACGGACAGACCGGCCGATGGCCCATCGCGAGGAAGGGGATCCGGTGAGGACTGACGCATCCGCTCGGACGGCGGGGCAGATCGCGCACGGCCGCGAGTCCGGACGTCCGGCCTGGACGGGGCTTGTCGCGACGGTCGACAACCAGATGAAGGCATTCTATCGGGAGCCGGCCGCACTGGCGTTCACCCTCGGTCAGCCGCTCATCCTGCTCCTGATCCTCAACGCCTTCAACTTCACCACCACCCTCCCGAATGGCGATACAGGGCCGTACCTCGACCGCCTGCTTCCCGGCATGATCGCGTTCACGGGGATGACCGTGGGCCTCAATTCCATCGCGTTCTCGCTCATGCGGGATAGAGAGCGCGGCGTGCTCCGGCGGATTCGCGCAACCCCGCTGCCGACCGCCTCATTCATTGCGGGGATGATCGTCAGCCGCCTGATCATCGCCCTGACGGTGACGCTGATCACCTATCTCGCGGGCGTGTATCTCTTCGACGCTCACGTCGACGGCAACGTGCTCGGCCTGATCGCCCTGGCGATGCTGGGCTCAGCGGTATTCATCGCGCTTGGCATCGTGATGGTGGCGGTGGCCCGGAGCGAGGACGACATGCCGCCGATGTTCCTGCTGATCCTGATGCCCAGCCTGCTCTTCTCCGGTGCGTTCCTCGATCGGAGCGGACTGACCGACTGGTTGCACTGGCTCACCGGAGGCCTGCCGCTCACGTTCCTCACAGACGCCGTGCAACAGGTCGCGAACAACGGCAACGGCTTCGCCGCCGTCCGAGGCGACATCCTCGGCCTCGCCGTCTGGGGCGTCATCGCCTCCGCGCTGGCCACATGGAGGTTCAAGATGGCGTGACGGGGGACGGCCAAGGTAGCTCGGCCACCTCGATTGCCCCCGCTGCTAACCCATCCAGGACAACACGCGCTCGACGCCGAGGCTCACGATCACCCGCTCTTCCGACCGCAGGTCGCTCAGAAAATCGGCATCTGACGAGGGCGTGTCGTGGCCATACTTCGTCCGCAGCGTCCGGACGACGGCTACCAGCGTCTCATCGTCGTCCGCGAATTCGGCGCGGCCTTCGATGATGGCCGTCCGGTACGCATGTGAGTCGTCGATGACAAGGCTGACCTCAGGCGACTGCTGCAGCAGACGATACTTCACCCTCGTGCGCGTGATCGAGATGTAAATGCGGCCCGCCGCATAGTGGAACCAGACAGGCGTGGCGTGCGGTGCCCGGCCTTCCCCACGGTTGATGCAGAGGATGCCGTTGCGAGGCTCCGCGAGGAACGATTCGAGTTCCGGTGAAATCTCAGCGGTCATGCGCTCATCGTATCAGCACCACCGCGGCGAGCGTTGAGGGCTACACTGGATCCATGTACGGATACGAGCCACCCAGGGAACCGAAAGGCACCTGGCGGGAGGTCTTCGAGTTCAGTTGGATCGCCATGACCATCGTCATGCCGATCATCGGCGCCGTGATCGGTGTCATTCTGCTCGTCGCGCTCTTCTTCGTCTGCCTCTCGATCCATCCGCTGCTGACGTTGATCCCGCTCGGCATCATGGCGGCGGGCGGCTTCGCGGTAGTACTGATGGACCGCCGGAATCAGGCCAGACTCGAGGCGCAAATCCGCGGCGAAACCACTTCACATCGATAGCCACTCCTATCCCGCTGGATCGCTCGCCCCTGTCCATCGTTCATAGGCTAGACTGAATCTCTATGCCTGACATACGGACGATCGCACGCCAGCGCCTCGCGAAGGAACACGGCGTCACAGTCAAGGACTGGGGCGGCCGGATCGCGGTCGGCATGGTCTACCCGAACTCCTACTACATCGGGATGTCGAACCTCGCGCTACAGACCGTCTACAGCCTCTTCAACGCCTACCCGGACTTCGTCTGCGAGCGTGCCTTTTACGACGCCCCCGCGCGTGACAGCCGCCATCCCTATCCGGTCGTCTCAATGGAATCGCAGCGGCCGCTGTCGGACTTCGCCGTCATCGCGTTCACGCTGTCGTACGAATTCGACTACTTCAACATGGTGCAGGCGCTCAAGGGCGCCGGCATCCCGCTGTACTCAAAGCAACGCAACGAGCGGCATCCCCTCGTAATCGCCGGCGGCGCTTGCATGCTGACGAACCCCGCGGGCGTCGCGCCCTTCCTCGATGCCGCCATTATTGGCGAAGGCGAGGAGATCATCCCATCGCTCGTCGCCGCCTGGCGCGACGGCCTCTACGGCTCGCGCGACGAGCTCCTCGACGAGATGGCCACCATCCCCGGCATCTACGTACCCACCCGTCCCCCGGTCGCCGGCGCCATCGAACGCCAGTGGGTGCACGACATCAGCGCCACCGAGGCGTACTCGACCGTCCTGACCGAGGACACTGAACTGTCCAACATGACGCTGATCGAGGTGGCGCGCGGCTGCGGCCGCGGCTGCCGCTTCTGCATCGCGGGATACGTCTTTCGTCCGCCCCGCTACCGCCCGAAGGAGCAACTCCTCGGCATCGTCGAACACTCGCTGGCCCACACCCCGCGCGTCGGCCTGCTGGGAGCCGCCGTCGCCGACCATCCCGAGCTGTCCGATCTCGTCGTCGGTGCGCACGAGATGGGGGCGCGCGTCTCCGTGTCCTCGATGCGCGTGGACAACCTCGACCCGCGCGTGCTGCGCGCCCTCGCCGAAGGCGGCACAAAGACCGTGACCGTCGCCCCCGAGGCCGGCTCAGAGCGCATGCGGCTTGCCATCAACAAAGGCGTGACCGAGGAGCAGATCCTCGAGGGCGCGACGCGCGTCGGCGAGGCTGGGGCGACGCGCTTCAAACTCTACTTCATGATCGGCCTGCCCGGCGAAGAAGACGACGATGTCTACGCCATGGCCTCGCTCGGCAACAAGATCAAAGACCGTCTCGACGCCGCCGGCCACGGCACCCGGCTCGTGCTATCGGTCAGCCCCACCATCCCGAAACCCTGGACCGCCTACCAGTACGAGGTACAGGCCGCGCCCGAGCTGATCAAACACCGTCAGGGCATCCTCAAGCAGCACCTGGCTTCCGGCATCGACCTCCGCAGCGACTCGCCCATCACGGCGCGGGTGGACGATGTCCTGTCCCGCGCCGACGCGCGCCTCGCCCCTATGCTCGAAGCGATGACGGACAACTCCCTCGGCTCATACAAACGGGCCATCGCGGAACACGGCCTCGATGGCCCCTTCCCCTGGGAAGGCGAACGCCCGCCGTGGTTCATCATCGACGTCGGCATGACCGAGCGCTTCCTGCTGCGCGAAATGGACAAGCACGAACGCGTCCGCCGCACCATCCCCTGCCCCCCACCCGAGATCGGCTGCAAGCTCTGCGGAGTCTGCTGACGACGAGCAGACAGACGACTCGATGGAATACATCGAGTCGTCGCTGCCCAACTGTGGTCGACTGCTCCGTCGTCCATCCACCGAGTCCGCCCTTATACCCCGGGCGACGGTACGGCCATCCCGGAGGTGCTTGCATGCCGTCCGGCGCGCCACATCCCGAAACTCATCGCGAGCGCCCACAGCAGCAAGACCGGGAGCAAGAGCGCTCCAATGATGGGAGAGCCCAGCAGCAGCGCCACCGCGACGACAAACCCAAACCACCCAAGCCAGCGCCCGTACGCGCCCGTCCGCAGGATGAGCCACGAGGTAGCGGCAATGCCGCACGCGGCGGTGATGAGCCCGAAGGGGCCGAGCACAACGAACGAAACCTCGGGTACGAGACGGAGCATATCGACACCGGGAAGCGGCTCGTCGCCGAACCGCACTGACATGCCGATGGCGCCCCGCGCGATGCCAGCGATGAACAGCAGCGCTGTGAACACGATGCCGGAAGCGAATACCAGCATTGTGATCGAGGCCTGCCCGCCTTCCGCTGCCCGCAATCGCGCGCACAGCTGCGTGATAAAGACGAGAAAACTCAGACCGGCGAACAGCGCAAAGAACATCGAAAGGACTTCATTGAACTGAT
>CAYGHU010000077.1:0-7883 GCA_964349785.1 uncultured Dehalococcoidaceae bacterium
GGGGATCGATGCGCCCTCGTGAAAGAGCAGGCGCACGAACTTCTTCGTGGAGTTGAAGCTCGCGAGGTTGCCTGCGTGACTCACGATTGGCGTGCTCCACTTGATGGCTCAACGATACGGGCGTCGGCTTCGAGGATGATTTCGGGGATCCGCAGCATCTCCGGCTTCATCGGCCGGTCGAGTGCTGCGAACCAGGCATCGACCTCGGGATTGTGGGCCATGCCTAGTGCGCTCGAGGATGCACCTGCTCGTATACCTCGCGGAGGTGGGCGTCGGCGAGTTGGGTGTAGACCTGGGTGGTGGAGACGTTGGCGTGACCGAGCAGCTCTTGCACGTCGCGGACGGATGCGCCGCCTCGGAGCATGTGGGTGGCGAAGGAGTGGCGCAGGGTGTGCGGCGTCACGTGGCCCTGGATGCCTGCCGACCTCGAGTAACCCTTCAGGATGAGCCAGAAGCCCTGGCGGGTGAGCCGCTCACCGCGGCGGTTGACGAAGAGCGCGGCCTGCGGCCGGTCCTTGAGCAGCAGAGGCCGCGCCTCATCGAAGTACCGCTCGACGGCGGCGATCGCCTGCTCGTAGACGGGGATGGTGCGTTCCTTCGCGCCTTTGCCCAAGCAGCGCACGTACGCGGGACGCGGCGACAGGTGAAGACTGTCGACGTTGAGCGAGACCAGCTCTGTGACCCGCATACCCGTCGCGTACATCAGCTCCAGCATTGCGCTGTCACGAATCGCCTCGGAGGTGTGATGCCGCTGCGGTTCTCGCAACAGTGCATCGACGTCCGCCGTGGTCATGGGCCGCGGGACCGGCTTGGGGGCTCGAGGCGAGTCGATGGCCGCCGTGGGGTTGGTCGTCAGGTCGCCGTGGTCGAGCAAAAAGGCACAGAACGACTTGACCGCCGCGACCTTGCGGGCAACCGTGGCCGGAGCGTAAATCTGCCTCAGCCACAGGATGTAATCCGTAATCAGGTTGCGGTCGATCTTGGAGACACCAACCTCAGCACCGTTCTCGCTTCGGCCTTCAGCGAACTCGGAGAAGCGGGTGAGATCGTTGCGGTAAGCATCGATCGTGTTCTTCGAGGCGCCACGCTCGGCGGACATGTAGTGCAGAAACGCCTCGATGCGGCTGTCCACGAATCACGCCCCCCGCTGTCCTCGATCTCCTGGCGACTTTACATAGTGGGCCAGGAGGACGCCGAAGTATACAACCGGCGATTGCATCGGTGTCCAGACAATTTCTGCTCGTTACCTGACGCGTGAGCAGGGGCCAGGACGTTGAAACGGCTGTCGGTCCGCGTGGAGGAGCGGTCGCCGGCGAGCGATCGTTTGGTAGGCGAAGCCGGGGCGATCACCCCATCTCGGGCGCGTCGTCAGGGAACCCGCCAGGGCCGCGAAGCGGCACGAAGCGGACACCGCCGAGCGAGCGCTGTGTGACTCCCGTGCCTGTGCGGGTGATGAGCAGGAGTTCCTGGTCGTCCGCGTGTGTGCCGACGGGGATGACCATGCGTCCGCCGACCGTGAGTTGTTCCACGAGCGCCTGGGGGATGGCGGGCGCGACCGCCGTCACGACGATGGCATCATATGGGGCGTACTGGGGTGCACCGAGGATCGGGCCAGCGGGCAAGACCAACACGTTCGTCACTCCGAGCCGTCCGAGGTCATGTTCGGCCCGCTCCCGGAGCACATCGACAATCTCGACCGTGATGACGTCACAAGTGAGCCGCGCGAGGATGGCGGCCTGGTAGCCTGAGCCGGTGCCGATTTCGAGGACGTGTTCATCCCCTTCAAGCGCTAGCGCCTCGGTCATGATGCCGACGATCATTGGCTGGGAGATCGTCTGTCCCTCACCGATCGGGAGGGCGGCATCCGCATAGGCGTAGCGCCGCACCTCAGGCGGCACGAACTCCTCGCGAGGGACCTCGCGCATTACCTCCAGCACACGCTGGTCGCGGACGACTTCGGCGATGCGTTGGACCATCGCTTCAGCAGCCGCCCGATGATTGTCGTCAGGTATCGTCAAATGGAACGCTTCACTGTCTCCGCGAGACGGCGGGAGAGGCCATCAGTGGCTGCAATCTCCTCGACAGAAGCATCCTGCAAGGCCCTCACGGAACCAAACTTTCGCAGCAAGGCGCGTTTGCGGCTGGGGCCGACGCCGGGAATCGAGTCGAGGACGGAGCGCTGGGCCGATTTACCTCGCAGCTTCCGGTGGTAGGTGACGGCAAAGCGGTGCGCTTCGTCCCGCACGCGTTGGATGAGGTAGAGCGCCTGTGAATCACGTGGCAGCATGATCGGCTCGTCGATGTCCGCGACGAAGACTTCCTCCTCCCGCTTCGCGAGGCCGCAGACAGGCACGTCGGCGAGCTCGAGATCGCGCAGTACATCGAGCGCCGCGCCGAGCTGGCCCTTGCCCCCGTCGATGATCACGAGGTCAGGGACGATGTCCCACGAGGATGCCGGCTCGTCCTCGGTGCTTCCGTCGGTGTCGGCTTCAGAGGCTGAGGCAGGGACCGCCTCACGCGCCGTCCGTCGTTGCTCCGCGAGGCGAGAGAAGCGGCGGGAGAGTACTTCGCGCATCGAGGCGAAGTCGTCCTGGCCCTCGACGGTCTTGATGCGGAAGCGGCGGTACTGGTTCGTGACCGGCGCTCCGTCCTCGAAGACGACCATTGACGCGACCGTGTTCGTGCCCTGGATCGTGGAGATGTCGTAGCACTCGATGCGGCGGGGTGGCGCTGGCAGATCGAGCTCGTCCTGGAGTAGTGAGAGCGCGGCCTGCGTCTTGTCGCGGTCGGAGAGCCAGCGGACGCGGTGCGCGGCAAGGGTTGAGCGGGCGTTATCCTCGGCGCTCGCGACGAGCTGACGCAACTCGCCGCGCTCCGGTACGCGGATCTCAACGGCTCCACCTCGGCGCTCACGAAGCGCGATCTGCAAGTCCTCCATGTCAGCCGGCCGCGTCGAGAGGAGCACGTGCCGAGGCACATAGGTCGCTGACTCGAAGAACTGGGCAAGGAACGCCTCGATCACCTCGGCGTCTGAGGCGTCCTGCGTGCCGTCGAGCATGAAGAAGTCGGTATCGGCGACGACCGTGCCGCGCACGAAGAATACCTGTACGCAGGCTTCGCCGCCGGAGCGCGCGAGCGCGAAGACGTCAGCGTCGAGCGGTGTGGTGGTTGCCATCTGCTGGCGCTCGGTGACGCGGCGGATGGACTGCGCCTGGTCGCGGAGACGCGCGGCGCGCTCGAAATCGAGTCCGTCCGAGGCGCCTCGCATCTCGGCCTCGACGTGGTCGAGCACTTCGCTGCTCCGCCCGTCGAGGAAGAGGAGGGTCTGGTTGATGACCTCCTCGTACTCCTCTTTGGTGCAGTACGCGGTGCAAGGGGCGATGCAGCGTTTGATGTAGTAATCGAGGCACGGGCGGGGGTCGGTGCCGGTGATGGTCTTCGTGCATGACCGCCAGGGGAAGAGCTTCTTCACAACATCGAGCGTCCGCCGCACCGACCCGGCCGAGGCGTATGGGCCAAAGTAGCGCGCGCCGTCCGCCTCGACGCGTCGGGTGATGGTGACACGCGGCCACGGGTTCTGGACGTCCACCTTGAGGTACGGATAGTGCTTGTCGTCCTTCAGCCGGACGTTGTACTGCGGCTGGTGCCGTTTCACGAGCGTTGCTTCGAGGAGCAGCGCTTCGGCCTCGTTGCGGGTGAGCAGGTGGTCGACGGTCACGACCAGCTCCGTCAGCGCGTGGATCTTGGGTTCAAGGCTGCGAGAGGAGCCGAAGTAGGAGCGCACGCGGGAGCGCAGATTGGTTGCCTTGCCCACGTACAGCACGTCGCCTCGCGCGTCGCGCATGATGTAGACCCCGGGGCGTTCGGGGAGCGCTTGTACCTGTTGGATGACGGGGGAAGCGGTCACGGATCCAGTGTAGCGCCGCAGCCTCGGCGGGGCCGAGACGTGGACTGGAAAGCGATGAAGTGGTGCGCCCGGTAGGATTTGAACCTACGACCTCAGCCTCCGCAGGGCTGCGCTCTATCCCCTGAGCTACGAGCGCGCATCAAACAATGGTGCCGAAGGCGAGACTTGAACTCGCACGAGGTTACCCTCACTACGCCCTGAACGTAGCGCGTCTGCCTATTCCGCCACTTCGGCACTTGCTATCGCGTTGCGTCCTCTCACTGGTGGGCCGTAGTGGACTTGAACCACTGACCTCTCGCGTGTGAAGCGAGCGCTCGTACCAACTGAGCTAACGGCCCGGATCGACGCGTTCGCGAAGTACTAGCGTATCGTCCTGCCTCGTGCGGTTCAACTCTTACCCGCCTGCAGTGAGGAGAGTGCACGCTCTGGATGAACCAGCGCTCTTACGGGGCGGACTGGATGGATCACCGTGTAGCGCACTGCCCAGCGAGGCGAAGCCGAGCCCCACGGCGAGGTTTGGGCTACGATACGGTTCGCGAGCCGCCAGCCGGGGTCGCCGCGCATCGTGCTCGCTTCGATACACTGGAACAGGCGTCGATACGTGGAGCGGGGGGCTCAATGGTAGAAACTGCGCCTTCATTGGATAGCTTTGGGACGCGTGCGACGCTCAGCGTGGGCGATGAGGCACATACCGTCTACCGTCTCGACCGGGCTGCGGAGGCGCTGGGCCTCGACCTCGCCCGGCTGCCGTTCACGCTGCGCATCCTCCTCGAGAACCTATTGCGAGGCGAGGACGGGCACAACGTCACGGCCGCGCACATTCGCGCGTTCGCGCAGTGGAATCCGATGGCGGACCCGACGGACGAGATCGCGTTCCGCCCGGCGCGCGTGCTGCTTCAAGACTTCACGGGCGTCCCATGCATCGTGGACCTCGCGGCGATGCGCGATGCGATGGTGGCGCTGGGGGGTGACCCCGAGCGGATCAACCCGCTGCAGCCGGTAGACCTCGTCATCGACCACTCGGTGCAGGTGGACGAGTTCGGCAACCGTCTTTCCTTCGTGCACAACGTGGAGCGCGAGTACGAGCGAAATCGGGAGCGCTACCAGTTTCTGCGCTGGGGGCAGCAGGCGTTCCAGAACTTCCGGGTGGTGCCGCCGGGGACCGGCATTGTGCACCAGGTCAACCTCGAGTATCTCGCTCAGGTGGTGTTCCGAGGCAATGGCGCGGCGTATCCGGACTCGCTGGTTGGCACGGACTCCCACACGACGATGATCAATGGCCTGGGTGTCCTCGGCTGGGGTGTCGGCGGCATCGAGGCCGAGGCAGCGATGCTCGGCCAGCCAGTGGCGATGCTGCTGCCGCAGGTCGTGGGCGTCCGCCTTACAGGCAAGCTGCCTGAAGGATCGACCGCGACCGACCTCGTCTTGCGCGTCACGGAGCTGCTGCGTGCTCGCAACGTCGTCGGTAAGTTCGTGGAGTTCTTCGGGCACGGGTTGAGCTCATTGCCGCTGGCGGCGCGGGCGACCATCGCGAATATGTGCCCCGAGTACGGTGCGACTGTAGGCTTCTTCCCGGTGGACGCGGAGACGCTAGCATACCTGCGGTTCACAGGGCGCGACGAGATCGTGCCGCTGGTGGAGACGTACTGTCGCGAGCAGCAACTGTTCCGCACGGACGACACGTTGGACCCTGAATACAGCGAATTGATGGAATTGGATCTCGGGAGTATCGAGGCCAGCCTGGCGGGGCCAAAGCGGCCGCAGGACCGGATCGCGTTGAGCGACGCTAAATCCTCATCGATCGAGACGAGCGCAGCCGAGGTGAGGGCGGGGGCCTCCCCTGATCCGGTCCACGTGGGGGTCAACGGGGTCGGGTATGACCTCACCAACGGAGCCGTCGTCATTGCGGCGATCACCTCGTGCACGAACACTTCGAATCCCGAGGTCATGGTTGGGGCGGGCCTGTTGGCGAAGAAAGCGGTGGAGCGAGGGCTCACTACCAGGCCGTGGGTGAAGACCAGTCTCGCGCCCGGTTCTACTGTGGTCACCCGGTACCTCGACGAGGCCGGCCTCACGCCGTACCTCGACCAGCTCGGCTTCAACCTCGTGGGGTATGGATGTACGACGTGCATCGGCAACTCCGGTCCGCTGCCGGAGCCGGTTTCGAATGCGATCACCGAAGGCAAACTCGCCGTGGCGGCGGTGTTGTCCGGGAACCGTAACTTCGAGGCCCGCATCAGCAACCAGGTGCGCGCGAACTACCTCGCGTCGCCGCCGCTGGTCGTGGCGTATGCCCTCGCCGGTCATATGGAGACCGACCTTTCGACGGAGCCTCTGGGCACGGACAAGAACGGGCAGCCCGTCTACCTGAGCGACATCTGGCCGAGCACACAGGAGGTGCTGGACGTCATCCAGTCCTCGATTCACTCACAGATGTTCCGTGATCAGTACGCCGACGTGTTCACGGGCGATGAGCGCTGGCGAGGCATGGACGTCGCGCCGGGCCACCTGTTCTCGTGGGATCCGAAGTCCACGTATGTGCGGCGGCCACCGTACTTCGATGACCTCCCGCGTGAACCGGCGCCGGTGGCGAATATCACGGGTGCGCGGGTGCTCGCGATTCTTGGCGACTCAGTGACGACCGACCATATCTCGCCGGCGGGAGACATCGCCCGTACGAGCGCGGCCGCCCGGTATCTTACCGATCATGGCGTCGAGCCGCGCGACTTCAACTCGTACGGTTCGCGACGCGGCAATCATGAAGTGATGATGCGCGGGACGTTCGCGAACGTGCGGCTCAAGAACGCACTGGTGGAACGCGAGGGCAGCTGGACGAAGCATTTTCCGGAAGATGAAGAGCTGGCGATCTGGGACGCCGCCCAGCGCTACGCGGAAGAAGACGTCCCGCTGATCATCATGGCCGGTCTTGAATACGGTTCAGGTTCGTCGCGAGACTGGGCGGCGAAAGGGCCGATGCTGCAGGGTGTCCACGCGGTGATCGCGCAATCGTTCGAGCGCATTCATCGGAGCAACCTGATCGGGATGGGGATCCTGCCGCTGCAGTTCCCGAAGGCCGTGTCCACGGCCTCGCTCGGACTGACGGGAAGCGAAGTGTTCCACGTCGAGGGCATCGCCGGAGGTGTGCACCCGGGGCAGGACGTGCAGGTACGCGCGGTCTCGGACGATGGGAGCGAGCAGTCGTTCACGGTGCGTTGTCGCATCGACACGCCCGTGGAGGCAGAGTATTACCGCCACGGTGGCATCCTGCAGTACGTGCTGCGCGAACTGCTGGCGCACCAGGAGGACAGTCGATGACGACACCCGAGACAGATGTCGACACAAGCGGCTGGCAGCAGACGCCCGATGGCATCCCGATCCCGCCGCCATCGCCGGAGGACGTGCTGTACGAAGCTCGCCACGGCGTGGCCTGGATCACATTGAACCGGCCGCGTGTCCTCAATGCGGTAAACAAGAATGTGACGCGGCTCCTCGCGGTCGCGCTGGACCGCGCCGCGACAGACGAGGATGCTCGGGCCGTCGTGCTCATCGGCGCGGGGCGCGCGTTCTGCGCCGGTGGCGACATGTGGTCCTCGCTGTATCCGGACGACGAGCCGGCACCCGAGGCTGCCGAGGTGCAGGGGCGGATCTGGTCGATGCCGAAGCCGGTGATCGCGGCCGTGCGAGGGCATGCGCTTGGACAGGGGTGCCAGTTCGTGAATGTGTGCGACTTCACGGTGGCCTCGGAGACGGCGCGTATCGGCGAGATCCAGATCCGGCAGGGCTTCTTTCCGCCGACGCTGATCTCGCCGTACCTCATGACCATGAAGCACGCCAAGGAGTTCATGCTCCTCGGCGAGGCGTTCACGGCGGAGGATGCGTATCGCATCGGCATCGTGAACCGGGTGGTGCCAGACGCCGAACTCGAGGCCACCGCCGAGGCGATGGCGAAGAAACTCGCGGCGCTGCCCGCTACCAC
>CAYGHU010000078.1:0-7739 GCA_964349785.1 uncultured Dehalococcoidaceae bacterium
CGATCTGCACGCCGAGCCGGGCCGCCATTCTCACCGGCCAATACGCGCACATCAACGGCGTGACGCTGTTCAACCGGTTCGACAGCTCGCGGCAGACCGTCGCGCAGCTGCTGCGGCAGGGTGGCTACTACACGGGAATGATCGGCAAGTGGCATCTGGGGAGCGATCCGCAGGGCTTCGAACGCTGGGAAATCTTCCCCGGCCAGGGCGTGTACAACGATCCCGTGATGTACACGGCGACCTCCGAGACAACGTATACAGGACGGTACGCCACCGACGTCATCACCGACCGCGCTCTCGATTTCCTGAAGAACCGTCCGCGGGGCAAGCCATTCTTCCTGATGATGCACCACAAGGCGCCGCACCGGCCCTGGGACCCGAGCGCCGAACAGGGCGCACGGTTTGCCGGCCGACGGATTCCCGAGCCAGTCACGTTCTGGGACAACTACGAGACGCGCACCGATGCGTTGCACGAGAACGAGCAGCGCGTCGCGAAGGACCTGAACAACCGCGACCTCAAGCTGACGGCGCCGACCGGACTCGGCGGGCCTGACCTCGCCCGATGGTACCGTAGCAAGCCCGACTCGGTGACGATCATGCGCGACGGAAAGCCGGTGCGGCTGACCGGCGAAGCGCTCGTGCGCTGGAAGTACCAGCGGTACATGCAGGACTATCTGGCCACCGTGCAGTCGGTGGACGAGAGCGTCGGCCGGGTGCTGACATACCTCGACACGGCTGGCCTCGCGCAGAACACGATGGTGATCTACTCCAGCGACCAAGGGTTCTTCCTCGGCGACCACGGACTGTTCGACAAGCGCTTCATGTACGAGGAGTCCATTCGCATGCCCTTCCTCGTGCGCTGGCCGGCGCGCATCCCGCCGGGCACGAAGAGCGATGCGATGGGACTGAACATCGACTTCGCGCCGACGTTTCTCGACGCAGCGGGCCTGCCGATGCCAGCGGCGATGCAAGGGCGCAGCCTCGTGCCGGCGCTCCGCGGACGTACGCCGGCCGATTGGCGGACGGCCATGTACTACCGCTACTACCACGACCCGGGCGACCACAACACGCGCGCGCACTACGGCATGCGAACGCGCACGCATAAGCTGATCTACTTCTGGAAGAAGGATCAGTGGGAACTGTTCGACATGGTCAACGACCCGTACGAGTTGCACAACTTGTACGGCCAGCCGGGACTGGAGGCGCTCACGGCGACGCTGAAGGCCGAGCTGGCTCGGCTGAAGCGTGCGGCGCGGGACGATGACCAGTTGGCTGACGTCCAGCTGCCGAACGGGGTGGATGGCACCGTGGCAAAGCTGCGGGGTCGGTAGCCGGTGCGCCGGCCTCGTGACCGGCGCACGCATCAGGCAGTGGATGTAAGGCCGGTGGAACGATCGCGTCATCTGCGAACTCGAGAAGGCGATGCCGCCCGCCGGATGAGACCGAGTCGTCGCTCAGGAGGACGGCGGCGCGACGGCCTGCTGGAAGTCCGCGACCGTGGCGAGCGAATCGAAGGGATGATGGACCAGGATGTCCTGGCGCCGGATCGCCCCGAAGATGTCGTCATCCGTTTCGGCGAGCTCCGCCGTCAGCTGTTCCGTGCGCCCTCGCCGTCGAGGTTGAACTTCAGGAACGTGCACAACCGCGCGCGCGCCGGCGAAAGCTCTCGCGACACAGGACCTACTTCGGCACCGGGAACAGATCGGTACTCAGGTACTTCAATCCCGAATCGGTGATCACCGTCGCGATTGTCAGCGCCCGGTCCGACTCGCGGGCGACGCGCAGCGCGGCGGCAACGTTGGCGCCGGACGTGAAGCCACAAAGGATTCCCTCCTGTTTTGCCAGCTGGCGCGCGGTGCGGACCGCCTCCGCGTCGGTGACCGTGAGGTAGGCGTCCGCGAGAGACCGGTCATAGAGCTGCGGGACTTCCATGTAGCCGAGGCCCTGCAGCTTGTGCCGGCCGGCGACGCGACGGCGCCCCGAAAGGACCGCGGCATTGCGGGGTTCGACCACGTAGCACCGGATGGCGCGGTTCTTCCGTTTCAGGAATCGGGAGACGCCGACGAAGGTGCCCGCCGAACCCACCACCGAGACGAAGGCATCGATCCGTCCTCTGGTCTGCGCCCAGAGCTCGGGACCCGTGCCCAGTTCGTGCGCCCGTACGCTGCTCGGGTTCTTGAACTGGTCTGCGCGAAAGGCCTTCAGCTTGCGCGTCAGCGCATCGGTGACCTCCTCGACCTTCTTCAGATCGGCTCCTGTCACCTCGCCTGGGCGACCTGTGACCTGCGGCACCAGCACGATCTTCGCCCCCAGCGCCGCGATCATCTGTCGGCGCTCGATGCTGTTCCCTTTCGACATCACCACGATGAGACGGTAGCCACGTCGCAGGCAGGCGAGCGCGAGCCCGGTACCCATATTGCCGCTTGTCCGCTCGATCACCGTGTCGCCGGGCTTGAGGCGACCCGCTTTCTCGGCGTCGGCGATGATCTGGTTCGCGGCCCGATCCTTCACGCTCAGCCCCGGGTTCGCCGACTCGAGCTTCACGACGATCCGGCAGCCGGTCCCCGCAGCGAGGCGGGTCAGCGATACACAGGGTGTGTCTCCGATCAGGTCGAGCACGCTGTCGACAACGACTCCAGGACGCACGGAATGGACCTCTGGTACGGGTGGAATCAGGCCGGCGCCCCGCCAGGAGCGGCGAACCTGTCGAGTGTCACCACGGCGAGGCAGTTGCCCTCGACGTTCACGAAAGTGCGGGCCATGTCGAGGAGCGGATCGATCGCCAGCATGATCACGAGCCCCTCGGGCGGAAGGTGGAGTT
Source organism: uncultured Dehalococcoidaceae bacterium (assembly GCA_964349785.1). Classification (GTDB taxonomy): domain Bacteria; phylum Chloroflexota; class Dehalococcoidia; order UBA2979; family UBA2979; genus JAIBBD01. The sequence goes on from CAYGHU010000078.1 coordinate 2,822, forward strand.
GCGCGAGCAGGCCGCCCCACACGAGGAAGAGCCCGCGGGGAATGGGCGGGATGCCGCGGATGAGGGCGAACACCATCGCCAGCAGCACTGCCTGCTGGCCCCAGCCGAGCGTCACCCCGTTCAACCGGGCCCAGAACAGCGTGACCAAGGGAAGGTAGAGGGCCGTGCCGGTGAGATTGAAGCTGTAGCCCAGCGGTAGCACGAACGAGATCGTCCGCCGCGATGCACCCCATCGCTCGAGCTCCTCCATCGCTCCGGGCAGAGCGGCGGCGCCGCTCGCCGTCGAGAAGGCCAGCAGAAGTGCCCCGGCGAGGGCGCGCACGAAGGCAACAGCACCAAACCGGCCGATGCGGCTCGAGACGAGCAGCATCAGCACCGCGAACCCGGCGAGGGCCACGTATGCGGCGACGACGAGCGTCAGGAAGGCGCGCAATCCTGCCGATCCGCTGGTGGCGACGACAGCGGCCGACGCGGCGAAAACAGCCACCGGGGCCGTCCACATCAGGCCGCCGGCGAGCCGGACCATCACCGCCGACACCGACTCGAGTAGCCGGACGAGTGGTGCACCCGTGTCATCGCGCAGCGTCCGCAGCGCCATCGCGAAGAGCACGGTGAAGAAGACGACCGCGAGCAGGTTGTTGTCGGCCATCGCCCGGACGATGGACGACGGAATGAGCATTTCCCCGAAGGACTCACGCGCGACAGCCGAAACCGGTGCCGGCCCGATACCCGCCGGCGGTGCGATGGGGACGAACGGCAAGAGCAGGTTGCCCGCGGCAAGACCGACAATGGAGGCGACGAGGGTGGCCGCGCCGAAGAAGACAACCGCCCCGGTCGCGAGTCGCCGCAACGACAAGATCCCGGCGCTGCCACCGATGCCGGCGGCAAGGGTCGAGAAAACGAGCGGCGCGACGAGCATCTGCAGCAGGCGGACGAACAGCCGCGCCAGGAATCCGAGGTGTCCCGCCAGCGACGGCGCAACATTCCCGAAGACAATCCCCCCGAGAAGCGCCGCGAGGGTCAGGTTGGCAATCGTGGGGCGGAGGCGCATCAGGTCCCGGCTCGTCGGGTGTGATCTGCCCCGGGATTCTAAGACGCCGTCGGGGAATTATCTATTCCCCGAGGTTCCATCCGCCATGGCACAGGCCGGAACAAACAAAGATCCGCGCGACCTGACGTTTCCTTCCGGACCGCAGTCTCGCGCCGCGCGAAGAGTCGCGCTATTCTTTCACGATCCCTGATGGTGTCTTCTACTGCTATCGAGGCTCCGGAACCGTACGATCCGGCGGCTGATGCACGTGCGCTGGAGAGTGTGCACGGCGATCCGCGGTGTGCCACCGGCGCCGTTGCGCCGATAGGGGAACCGGGGCGATACGAGCGGCACTGTAAGAGTATCGACGGAAGGACGTTTCTCCACGCGTCGACATGTCCGACAGGATGCAAGACGTGAACCGGATTCACCTCGGAGGCGGTGGAACTTGAAACAGACTCGAAGGGTTTTTCTCAAGTCGGTTGGAGTCGGCACTTCCGCAATGGTTCTTGGTGGCGGCCACCTTCGCTCCTTGCCCGGAAGACCACCGAACGTCATCCTGATTTTCGCCGACGACCAGGGATACGGCGACCTTGGCTGCTACGGAGCAAGAGGATTCACCACACCCAATATCGACAGCATGGCGGCGGACGGAATCCGTTTTACGGATTTCTACGTCTCGCAGGCGGTGTGCAGTGCGTCTCGTGCGGCGCTCCTCACCGGATGCTATTCCGAGCGGGTGGGAATCCAGGGCGCGCTCGGCCCAAAGGCCGTTGTTGGGATTTCCGATAGAGAGGAGACCATCGCCACGCTGCTCAGAAAGCGAGGCTATGCCACGGGCATCTTCGGAAAGTGGCACCTGGGGCATCACCGCGAATTCCTTCCCCTGCAGCATGGGTTTGACGAGTATTTTGGACTGCCGTATTCGAATGACATGTGGCCGGCCGGGTATGACGGAAAACCCTCTGCGCAGGGCCAGAAGAGCACGTATCCACCGCTTCCGCTGATCGATGGAAACGAGAAGGTGGATGAGGTCGTCACGCTGGCCGACCAGGACCGGTTGACGACACGGTACACCGAGCGGGCAGTTCGCTTCATCGAGAAGAACAAGGACAAACCGTTCTTCCTCTATCTGCCTCACTCCATGCCGCATGTTCCCCTTGGTGTCTCCGCCAAGTTCCGAGGGAAGAGCGCACAGGGCAAATACGGAGACGTCATCATGGAGATCGACTGGTCCGTCGGAGAGATCCTCAAGACCGTGCAGAGGCTCGACCTGGATTCGGACACGCTGATCATCTATGCGAGTGACAACGGGCCGTGGTTGAATTTCGGCAACCACGCCGGCACCTCCGGACCGTTGAGGGAGGGAAAGGGGACCACGTGGGAGGGTGGAGCAAGAGTTCCCTGTGTCATGCGATTCCCGGGCCGCATTCCAGGCGGCCAGGTGTCTCACCGAATCGCATCGACGATCGACCTCCTGCCGACGATCGCGGCCCTGGCAGGGTCGCCGCTCCCTCGAAACCGGATTGATGGCGTCGACCTCCTGCCGTTGATTGAAGGCGTCCCAGGTGCCAATCCTCGGGATCACTTCTTCTACTACTATGGCGGTGAGCTGCAGGCGGTGCGAGCGGGGCGATGGAAACTTCATTTTCCCCATCGCTACCGGTCATACGTGGGTGTCGCCGCCGGGCAGGATGGCCAGCCGGGTCCGTACGCCACCGGCGAAACCGGGTTCGATCTGTATGATCTGGAGAGCGACGTTGAAGAATCGGTCAACGTTGCCGACAAGCACCCGGTGGTGGTGGAGCGCCTCAAGGCGTTGGGACAAGAGGCGCGCGCGGACCTGGGAGACAAGTTGACTGGCACCGTCGGTCGAGGAGTTCGGCAGCCCGGCCGAAAGGAAGGATAGCGCGCGCATTCGGCCCAACTCGCGCGCGGCTGCCGAACAGCCGGAACGCATCCTACCACGTCGTCCTGTACAAATTGTCGGATTTCTTTGCGGTGATCCGCTTGAGTGGGATCTGCAGGCCACTCGTCTGCTCCAGCCAGTCCCAAAGCTCCTTGTTCAGTTGGGCGGCGATTTCCTGGTGCTTCGGGCTGCGGATCAGGTTGTTCATCTCATACGGATCCTGCTGCAGATCGTACAACTGGTTGATGTCCCAGATGCCCTGTGAACGAATGAACTTGTAGCGGTCGGTCCTGACCGCGAATTGCGTCGGTGTCTGGGGAAAGCCGTCTTCCCAGTAGTACTCATAGAAGATCCGGTCTCTCCAGGGCGCCGCGTGTTCCCGCAGGAGAGGCACGAACGACGTTCCCTGCATTTGCGCCGGTTTTCTGATACCGGCCATTTCCAGGATCGAGGGCGCGATGTCGATGTTAAGCACCATCTGACTGATTCGGGTACCGGGTCTGATCATTCCCGGCCCACGGGCCAGCAGGGGAATCCGCATCGATACCTCGTACGCGTCTCGCTTGTCGATCAGTCCGTGCTCCCCGAACGCGAAGCCATTGTCCGATCCGTAGATGACCAGCGTTTCCTTGTCCAATCCACGCTGTTCCAGGTACGCCAACACTCGGCCGATGCTGTTGTCGATGCCCGAAAGCGTCTCCAGGTAGTCCTGATAGAACCGGTCGAAATTGGTCGGACCCTGAAACGTGAAATCCGCGCCACTCTTGTCGTACAGACCCTGGAACATGAAATCCACGCCGCTGCTGCTATTGCGCCGAGCGCGCACCCACTGAGGGATATCCGCGTAGTTGACCGTGTACGGGCTCTGCTGTCGCTGGCCCTTGGCAAACTGCTTGCTGCCGGGTCCGGCCGTGTTGAACATCGAAGCCGGGTACTGGATCTGGATGTCCTTGTACTTCCCCCTGTCGCGCTTCGCGGGCAGAAATTCCGCATGCACCGCCTTGTGTGACAGATACATGAAGAACGGCTTCGCCTTGTTGCGCTTGTCCAGCCAGTCCAGCGCCAGATCCGTCAGTACATCCGTGATGTACGCGCTGTCCGCGTACTGCACGTGCTTGCTGTCGATGTTCAGCAGCGGGTTGTAGTAGACGCCCTGTCCGCGAAAACTCACCCAATGATCGAAACCGGGACGCGGATCGTCACTGCTGGCCCCCATGTGCCACTTCCCGAAGAAGGCCGTCTGATAGCCCTGCTTCTGCAGGTACTGCGGGAAGTAGACCAGACTAGCGGGCTCGGGCGCCTGATTGTCGACGACGGTATGCGTGTGCACGTACTGACCGGTGAGTATGGAAGCCCGACTGGGCGAGCAGAGCGAGGTCGTTACAAAGGCGTTCTGGAACACCGCCCCCTCATTTGCCAGCCGGTCCATATTGGGCGTCTGCAATCCGGGAACTTTCCCGGTAAACCCCGTGAAATCATATCGGTGGTCATCCGACAGGATGAAGATGACGTTCTTGGGGTTTGGGCCCGGGATCTTCTGGTACTGGAGGGCCTGCGGGCTCTGCGCAGACAGCGGGGTTGGATCGCCGAGTCGGGCAATGGCAGCCAGCGCGATCAGGGAAGCCGTCTTCTGGAGCATCTGGAAGTGTCCCGCGGGTAGGTGAAGGGGGCAACGTCGCATGCGCATGAGGTACACGCCTCATCGTGCCATGTGGGCGACGCTGCCTGAGCGGTGGAGAGCCGAACCCGGCATCCGCACGTCGCAACACGGAATCAGCTTTCGAAGCAGACGTGGCTTCGCGCTTCGGTACTGTCAGACCGGCCCGGACTGCTGAACCCGCGTCAGGTCAACCTGCCACCCTGGACGGCAGCGGTAGGAAGTATGCGCCACGAGCGGTTGCGAGGGCAAGGTGGGAGCTGAGAGATGTCAACGTTCAATAGAACTGTCCCCGTTCTTTGCTCAGTAGAAATGTCCCCGT
>CAYGHU010000079.1:0-142 GCA_964349785.1 uncultured Dehalococcoidaceae bacterium
CGTCGTTGGTGCCTGGCTTGAACGCTAGCCCGAGCACCGCGACCGTCGCCTGCGGTTGACCGGCGGCGGCGTCCAGCAAGATACCGAGCGCCCGCGTCCGCTGCCGCTGGTTCACCTGACGACGCCTGGGTAGACCGCACGA
>CAYGHU010000079.1:152-5581 GCA_964349785.1 uncultured Dehalococcoidaceae bacterium
CTGAGTTGCCGTGTGGGCCAGTGCCTTTGTATCCTTGGGGAAGCAAGATCCTCCCCAACCGAGGCCGGACCTCAGAAATGCCGGCCCGATGCGCCGGTCCATACCGACGATGCTCGACACGGCGGTGATATCGGCGCCCACTGCATCCGCGATCTCCGACATCTCGTTGATGAAGGAGACACGGCTCGCAAGCAGCGCGTTCGAGGCGTACTTCGCCAGTTCGGCTTCGACCGGCGTGCAACGCACGACCGGGGCATTGAGCCGCGCGTATAACCCGGCCACCGCGTCGCCCGCAGCCGCCTGAGTCGCCCCAATTACGATTCGGTCCGCTTGCATGAAGTCGCGGACGGCCTGCCCTTCCCGCAGAAATTCAGGATTCGAGACCACCTGCGGCTCGTGCAGGCCGGTGGCTCCGGCCCTCCTCGCGATCTCAGCAGCCGTGCCCGGCGTGACCGTACTCTTGATGCACAGGACAGCGCCCGGCGCGTAGTCGAGCGCCCTCCGCGCGACATCGAATACCGCAGTGGTATCGGTGCGGCCGTCGTCGCGGGCGGGAGTGCCCACCGCGACGATGATCACGTTGGCCTTCGAAAGCGCAGCGGCGTACTCGGCGGTGAATCGAAGGCGCCCGGCCTCAGCGTGTTTCAGCAGCAGTTCGCGGAGTCCAGGCTCATGTATCCGCACCACTCCTTCGCGCAAGGCTGCCGTGTGCCGTTCGTCATGGTCCAACGCCACGACGTCGTGTCCGAGTTCCGCCAGGCACGTGGCCGTCACGAGCCCAACGTATCCCGCGCCGACCACGCAGACATGCGCCGGACTACTGGACACGAGTGAGGTTCCCAATAAAGGGCAGCGCACGGACGGCGCGCCTGGAGCCATTGCTTACGGCGTACCGGCTATGTTCGTACAGGTACCGCGCCATCTCGGCACGGGTTTCCCCCTGACTCAAAAGCCATGAGGTGCGCCGGATCCGCCTCATCGCCCAGCATCCATATTCCTGCATGCCTGCAGGATGTGCTGTGGACGCTAAACGAACATTTTCATGATGAGAACATGATGTAAAAGTTCATCGGTCTATACTGCTGCGTGAAAGGATCGTCAGTGGAGATCGTCGCCCACCGCGGACTCCACACCCTGGCCCCCGAGAACTCCCTCGGGGCGATCCAGGCTGTGCTGGACGCGGGCCTCACGTACATCGAAGTCGATGTGCGGGCCTCTCGCGAGGGCGGCCTGTTTCTCCTTCACGACGCCTGGGTAGACCGCACGACGCCCGGCGTTGGCCGGCTGAATGAGATGTCCGGCTCGGAAGTGCAGGCGCTGCGGCTCAGAGACGGCTCTCCGGTGCCGCGGCTCGAGGAGGCCCTGGACTTGTGCCGAGGCCGTGCCGTGCTCTGCGCCGATGTCAAAGAAGCCGCCACCGCGTACAGGGTAGTCCAGGCCATCTGTGAGGTACGTGCGGATGCCGAAGTGTGGTCATCACATCAGGAAGTCGTTGCCCGCGCTACCGATGCTGGGCTTCCCGCCGCACTCATCGCCATGGGCCTGATGCCGAAGGGCGGGGCGAGCGAGCTCGTTGAGCTCGCCGGCCAGCTCGGGGCGCGGGCCCTCTCCTTCTTCCCCGCTGACCTCGATCCCCACGTGGTGCGGAGCTGCCGCGAACGCGGCATGCCGTTCATGTGCGGGACACCGAACGATCTTCCGACATGGCGTCGCCTTGCGGCGTCTGAGGCGCGCGCCATCATCACGGACGATCCCATCGGATGCGCGGAAGCCCTCGGCCTCCCGCATCGCCGCCAGAACGCGACCGCGCCGATGTCGTAGACTGCACCGGACCGGTCTGCGAGATTGCGGGGCGGTCCAGCATGAAGTGACGTTAACGTTCCGTCTGTACGCTCCCGATACTGATCCGGAAGCTGCTGGTGAGATGCGCGCATGACCCTACAGCCGAACGCCGAAGAGCCCGCTGAGACTCGATTGCCGCTTGACGACCCTGTCCTGTACGGGAACAGAGAGCTGAGCTGGCTCGATTTCAACGACCGCGTCTTCGCGGAGGCGCAGGATCCGCGTAATCCGCTGCTTGAGCGGGTCCGATTTCTGGCGATCACCGCCTCCAACCTGGACGAGTTCTATTCCAAGCGGGTCGGATGGCTCAGACGGATCGCCCGGTCAGACCCACTGACACGGACCGTGGACGAACTCACGGTCGTCGAGCAGTTGCGGCTGGTCCTGGAGCGCTGCCGGCTCGCGAGACGCGAGATGGAGCGGTGCTGGAACGACGTCCTGGCGCCCGGCCTCGCGGGGCACGGCATACGCCTCGTCGCCTTCGGCGACCTCGATTCGGAGGCGCGCGCGCGGCTCACCGAGTATTTCATGAGCGCGATCTTTCCCGTCCTCACGCCGCTGGTAGTAGACCCGGCCCATCCGTTTCCGTTTATCTCCGGAGGCAGCCTCTCTCTGGCCTTGAACGTGCGTGACCCATATTCCGCTCGCGACCGTTTTGCGCGGGTGAAAATCCCCCAGAACCGGCCCCGGATCGTCGATGCCGGCAATCTCCGCTTCGTCTGGCTGGAGGACCTGATCGCGGCCCATCTCCACCTGTTGTTCCCAGGCATCGAGGTCACCGAATCACGGGCGATCCGCGTCCTCCGCGGTATCGAGGTCGATACGCCGGGCGAGGAGGGAGATGACCTGCTGGAGGTCATCGAGAGCGAACTGCGCCTGCGCCGGTTCGCATCGGCTGTATCGCTCGAAGTCACCGGCACGCTTCCCCCGCACCGGCTCAGCCTTTTGCTGGATGAGCTGGAGATCGCGGAAGACGACGTCGTGCCGTGCTCAGGCCCGCTCGGACTGGCGGACCTCGCCCACATCGCGAACCTGCCCATCCCAGAGCTCTCCTACCAGCCGTTCACCCCCGCGGTCCCCTCGATATTTCGCGATCAGTCGGACGGAGATCTGCTCTTCCCGGCGATCCGGGGGAGCGACATCCTGGTGCACCACCCATACGAGTCGTTCGAGGCGACGGTCGCGCGGTTCGTGCAGGAGGCGTCCACCGACCCCTCGGTACTCGCCATCAAGCAGACGATGTACCGGACGTCGCCCGACTCGCCGATCCTCCAGTCGCTCATCGACGCGGCGGGACGAGGCAAACAGGTGGCTGTCCTCGTGGAGCTCAGCGCCCGTTTCGACGAAGCGAACAACATCGAGTGGGCGCGGCGGCTGGAAGAGGCCGGCGTCCACGTCGCCTACGGCAACCCCCGGCTGAAGATCCACAGCAAGATCTGCCTGGTCGTGCGCGAGGAACCGGAAGGCGTCACGATGTACGCGCACATCGGTACGGGGAATTACAATTCCCGGACCGCGCGCGTCTACACCGATCTTGGCCTCTTTACGGTAGACCCCGCGATCTGCTCCGACCTGGTGAAAGTGTTCAACTTCCTCACCGGCATGTCCGACCGCCTCGATACCGCGGAGTTGCTCGTCGCCCCCACTAACCTGCGTTCGCAACTGGAACAGCGCGTGCGGCGCGAGATGGAGGCTGCGCGCGCCGGGCGTCCGGCGCGGATCGTATTCAAGATGAACGCCCTGGAAGACTACAAATTCACCCGCCTGCTCTACGAAGCGAGTCAGGCCGGCGTCTGGGTGGACCTCGTCATCCGTGGCATCTGCCGGTTGCGTCCGGGCATCCCCGGCATCAGCGACAACATCCGCGTGGTCAGCGTCGTGGGCCGGTTCCTCGAGCACTCCCGCATATACTATTTCGAGAACGGTGGTGATCCGGAATACTTCATCGGCAGCGCCGACCTGATGAAGCGAAACCTGGACGAGCGCATCGAAGTGCTCACCCCCGTCCGCGACCCTATCCTGACGAGGCGGTTGCAGGAGGCGCTCGACCTATTATTGGCCGATCGGCGCCAGGCGTGGGAGCTCCACGACCGTGTGTGGGGACGGGATGGCACAGTCATCGAGGAGGGCGTGCATGCGAAGATGCTCGCCCGCGCCCCGTTTAGTTAGGTCCAGATGAACGTCCCTCCGGGTACCGCCTCCGAACTCATCGAAGTCGAATGGCAGTTCGATGCGCCCGACCTCGGTGCGGTCGGACGCTGGCTGCGCTCGCAGCCGCTCCATGCGGCGTTGAAGTTCGTCCCTCAGGATGGACGCGTCCAGGTGGACGAATACCTCGATTCCGAGGACTGGCGCGTCCATCGCGCCGGCTACACGCTGCGTATCCGGCGGTCGGCGGGCCAGGCCGAGGCAACACTGAAGTCATTCTCCGTCGCCGGCGAGGGCCCCCGCCGCCGCCTGGAGGTGAACCAGTCTCTCGCCGATGGTGCTGACGACCCGGCTGGCGCCCCCGGGCCGGTGGGTGACCGGCTGGCCCTGTTGTTGGGTTCGCGCGCCCTGCGCCCGCTCTTCACGATCGAGACACACCGCCAGCCGTTCCTCATCCAGCAAGACGGCCGCACCCTCGCCGTCCTGACGCTGGACGAAGCGGCGGTGCACGACGCTCCTGAGCAGGAACCCATCCGCCGCGTCGAAGTAGAAGAGGCGTTCCCCGGGGCCATGACGCGGATCGGCCAGTTCATCGACGCGCTGCGTGCCTCGACCGGCCTGCGGCTCGCGACGCAATCGAAGTTCGAGTCGGGTCTGCGTGCGGCCGGCCTGATGCCCAGCCTCACGTTTGACCTCGGCCCCGTCGTCGCTGATGAGTATGCGACCGCGGGAGAATTTGGCTTCGTCGCGTTGCGCCGGTACATGGCCGACATGCTCACGCACGAGCCGGGGACGCGACTCGGCGAGGATCCCGAAGAGCTGCATCAGATGCGCGTGGCGACCAGACGGCTGCGCGCCGCCATGAGCACGTTCCGGCCGGTGCTCCCTGCGGAGTTGCTCGCGCTGAGCGAGGAGTTGCGCTGGGTGGCAGGTGCGCTCGGCGATGTCCGCGACCTGGACGTGCATATCGAGTCGCTGGAGGCGGCCCAGCGCGTAGCCGAATGGGACGAAGGCACCGCGCTCGGTCCGCTCATCGAAATCGTGCGGGAATCGCACGCCGACGCTCGTGACAGGCTGCTCGCCGCGCTCGACAGTCCGCGCTATGACGCGCTTGTGCGGCAGATGGCCGTGCTCCTGCTGGCCGGGCCGAGCGGACAACAGGCGGAAGGCATGCAGCCAGTGCGGCTGTTCGCCGGCCCCGTCCTCCTCCGCCGTTACAAGCGATTGCGGCGAGAGGCGGATGCGCTCACGCCACAGTCCGAGCCAGCCGCCTACCATGCCGTCCGAATCAGGGCGAAGCGGCTTCGATACTCAGTCGAATTCTTCAGCAGCCTGTACGGCCGGCCTGCCGATCGGGTGACCGCCGCAACCAAGCGCGTGCAGGATCTACTGGGCGAGCACCAGGACTCGGATGTGGCGACGGCATGGCTGCGCGACCT
>CAYGHU010000079.1:5681-7728 GCA_964349785.1 uncultured Dehalococcoidaceae bacterium
ACGGCCGGCTCAGCCCGGAATCGATCGCCCACGTCCTCGATGTCCTGCGCGACTTCCAGGCGGTCGCGCACGGCGCGGGCGCCGAACGGACGATCGCCGTCGCGACGGCCGCCGTCCGCGACGCGGACAACTCCGCCGAACTGGTCCAGCGAGTGCGCGACACGCTCAACCTGGATCTGCACATCGTCTCCGGGACGGAAGAGGCACGCCTCGCCTTCCTCGGCGCGGTGCACGGGCTGCCGGTGAGCCGAGGCATGATGGTGGACGTAGGGGGCGGCAGCATGGAGGTCGTCACCTTCGACGACCGGCGGGCGCAAGCATCGTGGACGTTGCCCCTGGGGGCGGTCCGCCTCACTGACCAGTTCCTCAAGGACGACCCGCCCACGCAGCAGCAGGTGCGCGCGCTCAGGAAGCACGTGCTGCTGCAGATCGCGAAGGCCGGCATCCCTCCGCTCGAGGAGGGCGGACAGCTGGTGGGTACGGGCGGCACGGTCCGGAACCTGGCCAAAGTAGACCGCGCACGACGCGTTTACCCGCTGGCACTCCTGCATGGTTACACCGTCAGCAAGCCGCGGCTCAGGGCGGCCGGCGACCTGTTGCGGTCGCGCAAACTCGCCGCCCGCGCCGCCATCCCAGGACTGAACGAGGACCGCGCCGACACGATCGTCGCGGGGGCATTGACCGTCCAGGCCGTTATGGATGCGGTGAGTGCGACACAGATCGTCGTCTCCGGGCAGGGTCTCCGGGAAGGCGCCGCCCTCGCGACGTGCGCGGACAGCCTGCCCGGGATTGCGCAGGTCCGCGAAAGCGTCATGGGGCACACGGTCTCCTTGTTTGCGGCCGGACGCGCACCCGCCGCCAAACGACGGGCACACATCGTCGACGTACTGCGGCAGGCGTTAGGCTCGGTCCCCGGCCCGGAACTGCACGATGCCCTCGCCGCTGCGGCTGCACTGTTCGATGTGGGGCGCAGCATCGACTACTACGGCAGACATCGGCATACGGAAAGCCTGTTGCTGGCCCGCGGCCTCGCCGGGTTCACCCATCGAGAGCAGGCGCTGGTCTGCGCACTGGCGCGGCAAGCGGGCCAGGAACGCTACGACCCGCTCGCGTACCGCCCGCTGATCGGGGCCGAAGACCGGCTAGCCATCGCCGAGGCATCGACCCTGCTCGCCGGCGCTGATGAAGTCGAGCAACGGATACCGCCCGGCAACGCGGTCAACCTCCATTGCGAGCGGGCCGGGGACGAACTGACCCTCACCGGCGACTTCCCCTACCACTGGGACGCCGCCTCGCTCCAGAAACGCTTCGCCCGCGTCTTCGGCGTACGCCTCGTCATCGCCAGCCGCATCGAGAGCCACTAGCGTCCCTCTCGTCATGAATGCGGTATCATGCAAAGCCCGAGCGGGAGTAGCTCAGTTGGCAGAGCATCTGCTTCCCAAGCAGAGGGTCGCCGGTTCGAATCCGGTCTCCCGCTCCAGGATCCCGCCGCTGGATCCAAGCGGCGCTGAGTCCGGGCGATGCACGATCTGGAGTCCGGATGACGAGCGACCGCCAACGCGCTCTGATAGAGCGACTGCTTTCCGAGGCGGAAGTCGCGGTCGGCGCTGGGCAATGGGATGTCGTCGCACGACATGCTCAGTCGGTGCTTGTTCTGGAATCGAATCATCCCGACGCTCTCGCTCTCAAGGCGATCGCAGAGCGGGTACCTGCGAGTGCATCGACGCAGCTGCCAGTGCCAGATCCGTACTCGGTTGGTCTCGCCCTCGACGCGAGCACTCCAAACGACACCGACCCAGCCTTGCGACTCGAGGAAGCAACGGCACTCCGTCACCGTGGTGTCACGCATGGGCAGCAAGGCGACTTTGACGCTGCGATCGCGGATTACACCTCGGTAGTCGAGTCCTACAGCGCTGACTCTGATCCAGAGATTCGCTTGCAGGTGGCGAGGGCGCTGTACGACCGTGGCGTCGCACATGGTAAACAGGGCAATCACGCCACCGGGATGGTGGATTACACGTCGGTCGTGGATTCCTACAGCGACGAT
>CAYGHU010000080.1:0-7517 GCA_964349785.1 uncultured Dehalococcoidaceae bacterium
GAGACCGACCCGGCTACTCTGCAGCGACACGACCTCGGCCTCGCGCCGGTGGGGCGAGCGCTCGACCCGCAGCTCGAACGCGCCGAGGTGCAGTTGGACCTGTCGCCGTACCAGTTGCACCGCCTCGACGAGGCGCTCCTCGGCGTGGTCAACGAGCTCAAGCAGTACGACATGTCGCACCGGCACTCCGCCGTCCCAGGCTTCGAGACCGCGATCCGCCTGCTGTTCCCCGAGCTCACGCCCGAGCACGAGGAGTCCGAGGATATCCCGGGCCCGCTCGACCTCGTCACGCGGGCCGTAATGCTCCGCCGCCACCTCGATTCGGCGGTACGGGCGGCGAATGCCGAGCTCGAAGCTCAGCGCGCGGCCGCCGACGCGGAGCGCACTGCGAAGCGATCCTGGTGGAAACCCTGGCAGCGCTGATGAAGGACTCCATGAACCTGCGCCGTTTGTGGGGATCCAGCGTCATCGCCAGCATCGCCGCCATGGCGCTACTCATGGCTGCATGCGGCGACGACGCGGAGCCCACACCGACGCCGACCGGGACTACAATGCCGGTAACCTCGACCGCAACGCCATCCAGCACGCCCCGCACAACCGTCACACGCACCTCGACTCCCACTCCGGGGCCGTCCTCAACCGCGCCGCCAACGACCACAAGGCCGCCTGATATCAGTACCGGCGTCCCCGCGGTCGACACGATTGTTGGAGCCATACTCACTGCCGATCTCGAAGCGATCGAGTCGCACGTGCAGCTGCGCTCACTCGCATGTGGGTCGCAGCAAGGCCCGGGCTCACCTCCGCCATGTCTGACTGGACAGCCTGCCGGGACCATGGTCTCCGTGTTGCCCGTCGCCACATGCGAAGGAGAATGGCGTCCCCAATCGGCCGTCCGCGAGAGCTTCATGCCCCTGACCGGAGCAAGCCCTCAATTGTACGCCGTGTACGGGATGCCGCAGCAATTTCAGCAGCTCATTCCAGACGGACAGTACGTGGCTGTATTCGGCCGCGACGCGGGCAGCCAGGGCGAGCTCGGCGCGGGCGTGGTCATCGCCGGTGACCGCATCGTGGGGTTGTGGTTCGGATGCGGTGCGACGCCAGCTCAGATCGTCCCCGCCGGTACCTCGACCATCCTTCCGCCTCGGACGTAGGCGTCCTGTTCCGCCGGTCGCTGCATGAACGCGATGTAAAGATTCGTGATACCGCAGCGATTGCACACTGAGCACTTCGCAAACCGCTTGTCGCAGAGGAGGGCGCCACTCTAGAATCGCCGTACCCGAGAAGTGAGCCATAGACATCGCGTGGAAGGATCTCGACTCAATGACCTACGTGATTACGCAGCCGTGCATCGATGTGCTGGACCAGTCCTGCGTCGATGTCTGTCCCGTGGACTGCATTCACTACGAGGAAGGGGTCGACCGCAAGCTCTATATCGACCCGGACGAGTGCATCGACTGTGGGGCATGCGAGCCCGCGTGTCCCGTCTCGGCCATCTACGCTGAGGACGACGTGCCGCCGGAGCAGGCGATCTTCACCGAGATCGACGCCCTCTGGTTCAAGGACAAGGACGCGGCAAGGGCCAAGGTGCCTGCCTAGCCGTCGATGGCCAAAGCTGGAGATGCAACGAGGGCGCCCTCGAGGCGCCCTCTTCTTGTTTTACCTCCGTGGCCTCAGTGCGCTACTAACAGCCCTGGACGAACGGTATCTCATCGTGCATAAGGACATTGCGGCCTTCCTCGAGCGGGTGTGAGGTGAGCTGCACGGTCCCCTCGCGCTCGAAGTCCACCACCAGTACCCGGCCGCTCTCGCCCATGACGCTAGCGAGCCCGTCCGGCGCGCCCGAGTAGGCGGCCAGAAGGTCACCCGCAGCCACTCGCGTCTGCTGCTCCCAGTGGCCGAGGGCGATGTAGTCGTAGGCCAGGCGGGAGAGATGCTCCTCCAGGATGTGAAACGAGGGGTGATTCCCAGACTGGGGGTGCAGGTAGTGCCCATGCCCCACAGCGACATGCCACGGCGCATCGCCCCGGCCGGGCGCTCCCACGAATGGTGAGAACTGGGGGTCGTGCTCAAGATGGCTGCGGCCCCAGACCTCGAGGTCGAGTTCGTCGAACACCACCGTCTCGCCCTCGACGGAACGCGTGATCGTCAGGTTCTGCGCCAGCTGCGTCAGGTCGATGCGGTCGTAGACCGATCCCGTTCCCACATGGTCGTGGTTTCCCGGCACGATCACGGTCGGCGCGTCGAGGCGCGCGATTTGCTCTGCGGCGAATCGCAGCGTGTCTTCATTCACCCGCGCGTTGTCAAAGAAGTCGCCCGCGATGATGAACAGATCCACGCGTTCCGCGATGCCAACATCGATGACCCGCCGAAACCGTTCCTCGGACTGCAGCCGCCGTCCGGAGTCGGTACCATGGTCATGCCCGCCGAGGTGCACGTCCGACGTGTGCAGCAGCCGCAGCGGCCGGCGCGGGCGGATCGTGGTCATCTCGACGTCACCAGGACGGGGTTCAAGCGCTCCTCAATCGTGGCAACCAGGCTGGCGATTGGGACGCGCACTTGCGTCATCGTGTCCCGTTCGCGGATCGTCACTGCCTCGTCACTGATTGTCTCAAAGTCCACCGTAACGCAAAGGGGCGTCCCGATCTCGTCCTGCCGCCGATAACGACGGCCGATCGACTGCGCATCGTCGTACTGTGTACGGAAGCGTGGACGAAGCAGGTCGTAAACCTTACGCGCGGTGGGAGTCAACTGCTCATTCCGCGACAGCGGCAGGATCGCCACGGTCACGGGAGCGACCGCGGGCGAGAGGTGCAGCACCACCCGCTTCTCGCCTCGGTCGTCAGTCTCTTCGTCGTATGCGTCGGCGAGCAGTGTAAACAGGATCCGGTCGACGCCAGCGGCCGGCTCGATGACATGCGGGACGATATGCTCGTTCCGTTCCTGGTCGAAGTACGTCAGGCCGTGGCCCGAGCCTGTGGAATGAGCCCGCAGGTCGTAGTCTCCTCGATGCGCGACACCTTCGAGCTCACCCCAACCCCATGGGAACAGGTACTCCACGTCGGAGGTCGCCTGCGAATAGTGCGCCAGTTCCTCCTGGGCGTGGTCACGAAGACGCAGCCGCTCCGGCCGGATGCCGAGGCTCAGGTACCAGTTCAGCCGTTCCTGCTTCCAGTACGCGTGCCATTCCAGTGAGCTCTCCGGGTGACAGAAGAACTCCATCTCCATCTGCTCGAATTCGCGCGTCCGGAAGATGAACTGGCCGGGTGTAATCTCGTTGCGAAACGACTTGCCGACCTGCGCGATACCGAACGGCAGTCGCTTCCGAGTAGTCGTCTGCACATTCTCGAAGTTCACAAACATGCCCTGCGCCGTCTCCGGGCGCAGGTATGCCACCGCGGCGGCTTCCTCAACCGGTCCGACGAAGGTACGGAACAGCAGGTTGAACTGCCGCTCCTCCGTGAATCGCCCGATGGTCCCGCAGACGGGGCATGTGTTGGCCACGATGTGGTCGGCCCGCACGCGGGAATGGCAGTCAAGGCAGTCGACCAGCGGGTCGGTAAACCCGGCCACGTGCCCGGATGCCTGCCAAACAGCCGGGTTCGTGATGACCGCCGCCTCAATGCCGACCACGTCGTCACGCCCCTGCACCATCCGCCGCCACCAGAGATCACGGATGGCGCGCTTCATCTCCGCGCCGAGCGGTCCATAGTCGTACGTCGAGGCCAGGCCGCCGTAAATCTCTGCCGAAGGAAACGCGAACCCCCGCCGCTTCGCGAGCGAAGTCAGTGTCTCCAGGTCCACGTTGGAAGGCTCGGGAGGCAGGCTCTCGGTCACACTCGCTCCAAAGATGTATACGGATGAACGGTGAGCGTAACATCCGTCTTCAGTGCTCTCAAGAAGTGTGCCCAGGAAGCGGACGCGGCCTTCCAGTGTTAGGATCGCCAACGATTAGGAGGCAGTAAGGATGAGTAGGCTACTGCTGCTGGCCGTGGGGTTCGCTGCCGGATCGGCTGCGGCCATCGTGATGTCAGCGCGTGGACGGCCAGAGGACAGCGTCGTCGTCAGGCCCCCGGCTTCCACACCCCCCTCGTAGAGTCCGGATCTCTTCACCGCCGTGGAGTGACTTACCACGCTCGCTCAAGCTCGGCGCCCCCACGGAACAAACGGAACAAACGGAACAAACGGCGAAATACACAACAGAAGACCTGAGTAACCGCTACCATGCCGAGCCAGCCGAAGCATAACGGCCGCTGACTACAGGTCGTCTACCGGATCGGGAAGCTGGCCCTCGCGCGCCGCGGCAATGCGATCTTTCGCTTCCTTCGGCAGTTCCATCCCGTACTCCTGAAACCGCTGTTCGACCCAGGCGCCGATCTGTCGTGGGTCGCGATACGCGTCTTCGGGCCGGCTGTACTCCTCCTGGACGTCGCGGTCCGTGCGCAGCCGCGCCACACGCGACATCACCCGCTCAAGCCTCACCCCGCCGCACACCTCGCAGGTCGGTGAGGCTTCCGCATGCACCGACCGCAGAAATACGGAGGTGACGTGCTGGCACGCAGAGCATTTGTACTCATAGATAGGCATGTGCTACTGCCCGCCGAGGTCAGTGGAAATGATCGTGCTCGTCCCCCGCGTCGGCGAGCGCGTCCGGTGAGCGGTCCATCTCCGCCATCTTTCGTTCGACCTTATACCGGAACGTATAGTCGGCATCGATGCGGTCGAAGGTCTCTTCGCCCGCTTCGGCACGCTCGGCCTGTTCACGGTAGTTGGTGCCGAGTTCCTCGTCGTACTCGCTGCCCACGCGCTTGGCCCAGCGGGCAAAGCTGCCAGGGTCCGCCGCCCCCAACGCCGCTGACTCACGCGCGTGGTCGATCTCCGCAAACCGTTGCTTCGCGGTCCGCACTCGCGCTACCCGAGACATCACACGCTTCAGCTTCTTACTCCCGCACTCGGGGCAAGCTGGCGTCTTCGTCGAGTTCACTGAGCGAAAAAGTATGTCGACGCGCTTGCCGCAGTCGGCGCAGTCAAATTGGTAGATGGGCATGATGCGGCAAGTGTAATCCGAGCTTGTCGAGCTCGCCAGATGTCAGCCCTCTACCGCACTCTGAATATGGCGCACCTCGCCCAGCCGGCCGTCTGCCCCCAGTTCGATCGCCACGAGATCAATGCGCTGCTGCGCAGGGAGCTCCGGGTGCTCGGCGGCATACGCCTCCGCCAGCGCCTGCAATCGTTGCTGCTTCGCCCGCGTCAACGCCTCGACCGCCCCGCCGAAGCTGCCCGCACGCCGCAACTTCACCTCCACAAAAACGAGCGTACTGCCGTCAAGCGTGATCAGGTCGATCTCCCCTTCGCGCCGCCGCACATTCCGGGCGACGATGCGATGCCCGCGGCTCGCGAGGTAGTCGGCCGCCAGCCGCTCACCCGAGTCTCCGATCCGCTTGCGCGGCGTACTCACCGGCGCATCGCGGCGCGCACGGGCTCCCAGCTCAGCCGATGCAACGTCGAAGGGCCCAGCGCGCGCAACGCGGAACGATGCCCCGCCGTCGCGTAGCCTTTGTTCTCCTCGAATCCGTAGCCGGGGAAGGTGGAATCGTACCCGCGCATGAGCGCATCCCGTGCAACCTTCGCCACGATGCTCGCCGCCGCGACCGAGATACACAGCATGTCGCCGCCGATGACCGCGCGTTGCGCGATGCCGCAATGCACCACTTCGCGTCCATCGACGATCAGCGCATCAGCCGGGGTCGTCAGCGACAATACCGCGAGCCTCATCGCGAGGCGGGTCGCCCACACGATGCCGATCTGATCGATCACGTGCGGCGAGACCGCCCCAATGCCCCAGTCCGTGCGCGCTCGTATCTCGGCCGCGATCTCCTCTCGCGCCGCCGGAGTAAGCAGCTTTGAGTCGCGAAGCTGGCGCATCCATCGCGCGCGGGAATATGGCAGGACGACCGCCCCGGCCAGCACCGGCCCGGCAAGTGGCCCGCGCCCCACCTCGTCGACGCCCGCGACACGCGTATATCCGTCGCGCCAAAAGGCCCGCTCGGCCCGCCAGGTGGGCGCCTGCGTTTTCACGGCATCATGCTAGGCGCTCGGAAAGCGAGAAGACAAATGATCCGTTTCTTCCTCGTATGATGCAGGACGCAGGCGACCTGATGACTGGAGGAATGACCGATGCCCGTGATCCGTATCGAGATGCTCACAGGACGCTCGCTGGCGCAGAAGCGAGAGTTGACGCGCGTCATCACAGACGCCGTCTGCAACATCGCCCAGGCGAGCCCGGAGGACACCCTGGTCCTGTTCACCGAGTACTCAGTGGAGAGCTGGGGGTCGAAGGGCAAGCTCTACCTAGACCAAGAAGATGACGACGACGACGAGTAGCGGCCTGATCCGATGTCACCGCGAAACCCCTCGCAGGCTCGCATTACGACGTGCGTGCACGGCGGAGAGTTTCTTGATCCAGTGCTACACTGGTAGTACCCACGCAGGCTCAATACGCCCACCGAGAACGGAACCGCTGATTCGATGAACTCTCGCTGGATTCGGAACTCGTTTATCTACCTGCTCATCCTCGGCGCAATCGCGCTCGTGGTTGTGATGTTCTTCCGCCCGGCCGCGGGCTCGCGCGACGTAGCTATCTCCGAAGTCGTGCAGCAGGCCAAAAACGGCAACGTTGAGAAAATCACCGTCACCGGAGATAGCCTCTTGGTGAAACTACGCGGTGAGGAGTCAGAGGTCCGCTCCCGCAAGGAAGCCGCCTCCTCCGTCGAGGAGATTCTTCGACAGAACGATGTCCCTGTCGGTACCGGCCAGGGAGCTGTTGAGGTACAAGTGAAGGGCCCGAGTCAGTTCGGGAACATCTTCGGCCTGCTCTTCAACTTCCTGCCGCTCATCATCTTCGGCGCCATCCTCATCTTCATGATGCGCCAGGCACAGGGCTCGAACTCGCAGGCGATGTCGTTCGGGCGAAGCCGTGCCCGCATGTTCACCGGCCAGAAACCGACCGTGACCTTCCTCGACGTCGCGGGCCAGGAGGAAGCGAAGCAAGAGCTCGCCGAGGTCGTCGAGTTCCTAAAGTACCCGGAGAAATTCGCTGCCCTGGGCGCGCGCATCCCGCACGGCGTGCTGCTCGTCGGCCCTCCTGGCACCGGCAAGACGATGCTTGCCCGCGCCGTCTCAGGCGAGGCCGGCGTCCCCTTCTTCTCGATCTCCGGCTCGGAGTTCGTGGAGATGTTCGTCGGCGTCGGCGCGAGCCGCGTCCGTGACCTGTTCGACCAGGCAAAGCGCAACGCCCCGGCCATCGTGTTCGTCGACGAAATCGACGCGGTGGGCCGCCAGCGCGGCGCGGGCCTGGGCGGCTCTCACGACGAACGCGAGCAGACCCTGAACCAGATCCTTGTCGAGATGGACGGGTTCGACTCCAACTCCAACGTGATCGTCATCGCGGCGACCAACCGTCCGGACATCCTCGACCCGGCGCTGCTGCGCCCGGGCCGCTTCGACCGCCAGGTGACGCT